>JBGVDY010000103.1:0-17233 GCA_045119585.1 Acutalibacteraceae bacterium
ATTTGTCTTGCTTTGTATTGCTGACGGTGCAGATTGCTAATATCCACCTTGTCAAAATCAATGAGGATCAGTTTTCCAATACCGGCACGAGCAAGTGATATGGCAATATTAGAGCCGAGACCACCAAGACCGCAAATGGCAATCGTTGCCGATAAGAACTTCTTTTGCAGTTCCTCTCCGTGTCGCTCGACTAAAGCTTTAGTCCATTCTTCTTTCGTTGGAATCAAATTAACCACCTCCCACAAAGCTGACGACCTCTACGCTGTCGCCGTCTTTCAAAACGGTTTCGCCGTACTGCGCCTTGGGAACAATATCTCCATTACGCTCTACAGCGATCCGCTTGGGATCATAACTTGTGGTTGCAAGATATTCCGCTACGGTTTTTCCTGCGATGTTCAGTTCTTCTCCGTTGATCTTAACCATAAAAACACCTCCAAAAACAACAAAAAAGGAAGCTACCGATTTGGTAACTTCCTTAATGTACTGTATCATTCCTAATATCCTTGTATCAGGCATCCCTACGTTGGCATTATCCAAATCAGGTTCTCGGTCGAAGGTCACACCTTCCTCTCAGCCTGTAATACAAGCTCCCGTTTGTTTAATTGTCGTATATATGATACACCAATAAATCAAAAAATGCAAGATGTTTTGAAAAAAGAAAGAAAATATTCGCAAATTGATTATATACATAAAATAACGACAAAGTTAATCTTGACTCTACCGCCGTTAAGGTTATACGTAAATAAGTTCTGCGTTTACGACTTCTGTTGCTCTTTGGCGGATGTTATTCATCCGAGCGACCCATAACATTTGATTCTCTGCTTTTAGTTGTTCGGTTATGCCTTCACGCTCTGCCATTTGTTTAACCAAACGGTTGAATGTATCTTCGGCATCGCGGTCAAGTTGGAGTAAGTAATCGTAAAGCGTATGTTCGCTTAGCATTTTATCGTAGAAAGGTTTGCAGTGCTTTTGGATGTATTTGAGATGCCGCCTACCCCAAACGCCGATTGGCTCGTGCTCGGGCTCGTCCTCACCGGCGATAATATAATAATCGCCGCATAGTTCGTATTTAAGCCCCGTTCTTTCGTCGGTAATAAATTTTTCTAACTTTTTCATTTTTTACTCTCCTGATAATTTACTTGTGCATTTTCTTGGGCGATGCTCAATTATTTTTTTAAAATCTATAGTATTTTTGGTGTTTTTTAATGCAGGGTGACCCGCATCAATAATAACGGTTTGGCGGTTATTAGCGCCGTTCATTACCGAAACTGTTCGCTCATCGGTGGCATAAAAATAAACCGACACTGCACACACCATCAAAACCAAAAGCAGCGGTAGCACTGCCCTTTCTAAAATCCGCATTTCTTCACCGCTTTCAAAAAAATTCCTTTTTAAATTTTATGAATTAAACAAAGAATATATTCTAACACACAAAAAACGAGAAAGACTGCTAAAAATCAGCAGTCTTTCTCGCTTGAAAGGAAGAAGGAATACTCAAATTGTAATTAATATTATTGTTTAAATCATAAAACCGTTAAGTAATAACATTAACTATATGTTTTATCCTAACAAAACCGAAACGTTGAAATCAATTTCCTTATCATCAAGTTTATACTTATCAGCAAGACCCGGTCCACAAGCCGCCGAACCCACACCTGTAACCTTATAATCAATTCTAAGGTGCGTTTTACCGTCTTTGCTTAATTCATTGGTATGTTCGGCCTTTGTTAAAGCTTCTGTTGAATACTTAGAAACATTAAACTCAAATTCACCCTGCGACCTAAAGGTCATATTGCCGATTTTAAGCATTTTTGCAAAATTGTGGTTGCCATGCTCTTGGGGACGAACATATTTAACATATTCACTCTCGGCAGAGCTATTATAAAGGCCAACTTTTGATGCATGACAAAGGTCACAATAGCTCTCAAACGGACCGTTTGCATAATATGCAAACTCGTTCATATCGTCAGGCAAAGAAAGCTCAAAGCCCAAGCGCGGCAAGAAGAATGTATCCTCACGAACCTTGCCGCTTACTGAAATATCAATTTCGCCGTTTTCATAAATTGCAACGGTTTGATTGTATCTAAAATAAGGCACACGAGAAACACCTGCGAGTGAACAATTTGCAACAATTTTACCGTTGACAATATTGCAGTCATAAACCTTAGAGAACTGGCAGTCAATATTTTCACCCTGCCAAATATTTACCCTTGCCCAACGAACGTTAAAGCCTTTATCGTTATCAATCGGGGCCCTGTAAGAAGTTAAACGCACTTTATCTGCAAGCTGTTCTACCCCATTTACAACAATGCTTGTAAACGTAGCATAGCGCTTTGAAAACACCAAATTAAAACTATCTCCGCTAGCATAAATATTAAATTCGTCTTCGGTAAGCTTTGCTAAGTTTTGTAAGGTTTTTTCTTCTATTTCAAACTCTAATTTATGCTGTGTATGGGCATATTCTTTACCATCTTTTTTAAGAGAGCAATTAAGATATGCACCGTATTTGCAATTCACCTTTTCGTATGGGATTTTCAGTTCAACTGTTGTGTGTGGCAAGGCTTCCAAAACAAGTGTTTCGTTCTTTTTCACTTCGCCGTCAACTGCAATTTCATACGTAAATTGGTATTCATTAAGATTTGTAAAATCCAAACGATTATAAACCTTTAAAACACTGTCTTCAAAGCTTGTTCTAATAGGTTGATAAGCGGCTTTTGCTTCCAAAGTACCCGCTTTAAAACTACGGTCAGCAAACACTAAACCATCACAGCAGAAGTTGTTATCGTGGGTAAGCTCACCCTCAAAGTCGCCACCGTATTTTTCGGTACCGTCGACAGTTACAACGTGATCAGCCCATTCCCAAATACAACCACCTATAAGCTTAGGATATTTATCAAACATTTCATTATAATCCCAAACATCCCCGGGGCCATTACCCATAGCGTGTGCATATTCACAAAGGAATACGGGAGCTGTGATTTCGGGATTATTTGCCAAAACTTCAATCCAATTAGTAGAACTGTACATTCTCGAATATACATCGGCGTTGGATACCTCACCCTTACGGGAGGCATCCTCACAGTGAACCAAGCGTGTTTTATCGCGATTTCTTGTCCACTCTACCATCTTTAAATGGTTAGGACCGTGACCGCTTTCGTTTCCTGTAGACCAAAAGATGATGCTTGAATGGTTTTTAAAAAGTTCAACCATTCTTTCCATTCGTTCAAGGTGTTCCTTTTCCCACACAGGATTAGTACCGGGCCAAATTTCATCCTCCATATCGAATTTATATTCTACATTCGGAAGTCTTCTTAAAAATCCATGAGTTTCAATGTCGGTTTCGCAAATCACATAAAAGCCCATCTCATCGCACATTTCAATAAATCTTGGATGTGGCGGATAGTGTGCGGTACGAACGCAGTTGATATTCAACTCTTTCATAAGTTCTAAATCACGGCGAAGCTCGCTTTCGGTTTGGCACCAACCACTAAATTTGCTTGTGTCGTGATGATTTATACCGTGAAGTTTTACGGGAACGCCATTTACGAGTAATGCGTAGTCCTTTGAAACTTCAATTTTACGCAGACCCACCTTAAACTCAATTATTTCACCCTCACGCTCAACGATAATATCATAAAGCTCCGGCTTTTCGGCGTTCCAAAGTATTGGATTTTCGGGAGCAAAACTAAATTCACCCTCGATTTCTTTTTCGCACAAAATCTTGCCTTTATACGCAAACTTAATATTGATTTTTTTATCAACCTTAACATTAAAAGCCTTATTGTCAGATAAAATTTCAATATCACGAAGATGATTTTCAGGACGGTTCAAAAGATAAACATCTCTGAAAATACCGTTATATCTAAAAGCATCCTGGTCTTCAAGATAGCTGCCTACGCACCACTTTAAAACCTTAACAGTAACGGTATTTGTGCCTTTATTTACAAATTCGGTAATATCAAACTCACTGCGAAGGTGACTACCTTGAGTAAAACCTACATACTCACCATTTATGTAAAGAAAAGCGCAAGACGAAACACCTTCAAAAACAAAATAGAACTTACCCGAAAGTTTTTCTATAGTAAACTCACGCTTGTAAACACCGCAAGGGTTATCATCAGGTACATAAGGCGGATCTACAGGATAAGGATAGTTTACGTTTGTATAATTTGGATTTTCATAACCTCTTAACTGCCAACAAGAAGGAACATCTATTTTATCCCATTTGTCAATAATTTCGGGTACATCTACATCCTTTTCAAAGTAAGCAAAATCCCACTCTCCATTTAAAAGGGTATAGGTCGCCGCACCCTTGGGAATATAATGCGCTCTTGGAGGCAAGCGGTTTTCGCTGGTTTTTTGACAATTTTCATAAATCCTCATACAAACACTCCTATCTTACTATTATAAATTTTTATTTTAACAAACTTACTAAAAATCTGCTTTTAATATGTTGATAAAACTACTCGTAATCTACTACATCAACCCAGGAGAGTAAAAATTCACGTTCATACTCGTTACCCTTAACCGACTGTGAAGCAGCTACAATAGGCAACCATTTTTGAACGTACTGTTTTGCAGTATCACTCTTTTTGCAGAATAAATTCAAATATTTTTCAGCGTTTTCTTTTTCACCTGCAAGGCAAAACAAAAGATATGTTCTTGCTACATCAGCAGATGCGTTACCCTGAGTTGCATGTGCCCAGTCAATAACGTAATAACTACCATCTTCTTTTACTATAACGTTTGAAGGGTCAAAATCGCCATGGCATACCTTGTTGTGCTTAGGCATACCCTCAAGGCGGGTGTGAAGCTCATAACGGGTAGTGGCATCAAGCGTTGTCTCACTAATTTTTCGATTCATTTTATCCTTTAGCTTTGTAAGCAAAGGTGACTTTTGTGCATGAATTTGCATTTGCACGTCAACAAACTGTTCAAGATATTTATCGTAATTATCGGGGTCTTCTTTCATATAATCGGCTAAAGATTTGCCTTCAATAAATTCACTTACAATAGCCCATTTACCGTCAAAGCATGCAACTTCAAGAACTTTAGGCACATTAAGTTTTGTTTCTTCAATTCTTGATTGGTTTAAAGCTTCGTTTAGAATACCGGATTTCGAATAGTTTTCATCAAAAACCATTATACATTTATCGCCGTCTTTATATACGGTTTTACCTATTCTTTTAGCAACAATATTATCAAGTTTCATTAGTCTTTCCTCCCTACATTAAGCCTTAGGCATTTCTTTTTCACGGAAATGCTTGCCATAATAAGCATTTAAGTACATTTGCTTAATTTCGCTCATAAGCGGATAACGTGGGTTAGCGCCTGTGCATTGGTCGTCGAATGCCTGCTCTACCATATCATCAAGACGGTTAAGGAAATCTTCTTCATCAATGCCGTAATCCTTAATAGTTTCCTTAATGCCAACGCAAGCCTTAAGTTCGTTGATAGCCTTGATAAGATTTTCAAGCTTCTCTTCATCAGTCTTACCGCCAAGACCCAAATAATCAGCGATTTCAGCATAACGAGCAAGGGTATGCGGATGGTCATACTGAGAGAAGGTACCCATTTTTGCAGGAGCTTCAGCCGCATTAAAGCGAAGCACTTCTTCAATCATAAGTGCATTAGCAACACCGTGGGGTAAATGGTGGAAAGCACCAAGCTTATGTGCCATAGAGTGACATACACCTAAGAATGCATTCGCAAATGCCATACCTGCCATAGTAGCAGCATTGGCCATTTTTTCACGTGCCTCAACATCGGTTTGACCGTTTTCGTATGCACGGGGTAAGTATTTGAAAATATTTTTAAGAGCTTGTAATGCAAGACCGTCAGTATAGTCGGTTGCAAGCATTGCGGCATAAGCTTCAACAGCGTGGGTAACAGCGTCGATACCTGATGCAGCGGTTAAGCCCTTAGGAGCACTCATATGGAAATCGGTATCAATAATTGCCATATTGGGAAGTAGCTCATAATCGGCAAGGGGATATTTAACACCTGTATCGCCATCAGTAATAACTGCAAATGGAGTAACTTCAGAACCTGTACCTGCAGAGGTTGGAACAGCAATAAAGTAAGCCTTTTCACCCATCTTGGGGAAAGTGTAAACACGCTTACGGATGTCGATAAATCGCATTGCCATATCCATAAAGTCAGCTTCGGGGTGTTCGTAAAGAACCCACATAATCTTAGCGGCGTCCATTGCAGAACCACCGCCGAGAGCGATGATTGTGTCGGGCTTAAATGCAGCCATTTGCTTAGCACCATCCTGAGCGTTCTTTAAGGTTGGATCGGGTTGAACGTCAAAGAATGTGGTGTGAGCGATGCCCATTTCATCGAGCTTATCTGTAATAGGCTTAGTGTAGCCGTTTTCATAAAGGAAGGTATCGGTTACGATAAATGCTTTCTTAGAACCGCGAACTGTACGAAGCTCATCTAGAGCTACCGGCAAGCATCCTTTTTTGATATAAACCTTTTCGGGAGCTCTGAACCAAAGCATATTTTCCCTTCTTTCTGCTACTGTTTTAATATTTAATAGGTGCTTAACACCAACGTTTTCGGATACACTGTTGCCGCCCCAAGAACCGCAACCAAGGGTTAATGACGGGGCAAGCTTAAAGTTGTAAAGGTCACCAATACCACCGTGAGAAGAAGGAGTATTAACTAAGATTCGGCAGGTCTTCATACGAGCGGCAAACTTATTAAGTTTTTCCTGCTCGGTTATTTCATTAAGATAAACAGAAGAAGTATGTCCAAAACCACCGTCTTCAACCAATCGCTCTGCTTTACTGAGAGCATCTTCAAAGTCTTTAGCTCTATACATAGCAAGTACAGGGCTGAGTTTCTCATGAGCGAACTCTTCAGAAAGCTCTACACTTTCAACTTCACCGATAAGTATTTTAGTACCTTCGGGTACGGTTACACTTGCAAGCTCGGCAATTTTAGCAGCGCTTTGACCAACGATTTTTGCATTAAGCGCGCCGTTGATAATTATGGTCTTACGAACTTTTTCTGTTTCGTCTGCATTAAGGAAATAACAACCGCGAGTAGCAAATTCTTCCTTAACTGCATCGTAAATGCTTTCAAGTACGATAACAGACTGCTCTGATGCGCAAATCATACCGTTATCGAAAGTCTTGGAGTGAATAATGGAGTTAACAGCAAGGAGTATATCTGCGCTGTCATCAATAATTGCAGGGGTGTTACCGGCTCCTACGCCAAGAGCAGGCTTACCGCTGGAATAAGCAGCCTTAACCATGCCCGGACCACCTGTTGCGAGAATGATGTCAGCTTCTTTCATAACTGTGTTAGTCATATCCAAAGAAGGAACGTCAATCCAATCTATAATACCTTCGGGAGCGCCGGCAGCAACAGCAGCTTCAAGAACTAACTTTGCAGCAGCAATTGTGCTGTTCTTTGCACGTGGATGAGGACTTATGATAATAGCGTTACGGGTCTTTAATGCTAATAAGCACTTAAAGATAGCAGTAGATGTAGGGTTGGTAGTAGGAATAACCGCCGCAATAACGCCAATAGGCTCTGCAATTTTCTTTGTGCCGAAAGCCTTATCTTCTTCTATAACACCGCAAGTTTTAGTATCCTTATATGCGTTGTAAATGTATTCGGCAGCGTAGTTATTTTTAATAACCTTATCTTCTACAATACCCATGCCTGTTTCTTCTACTGCCATTCGGGCAAGCGGTATTCTTGCTTTGTTTGCAGCAGAAGCTGCTGCTAAGAAGATTTTGTCAACTTGGTTCTGAGTATAAGTTGCAAATACTTTCTGTGCTTCTCTTACTCGCGCAATAGCTTCTTCAAGCTTTTCAACGCTATCTACAATTGAGTAATTTTGATTTTCCATTTCATTTCCTCCATAAAAATTTTCTAATTGTTATAATATTAACAATTTATCAAACTTTTCTAAATTCTTAAAATCGATAAATAGGGTTAACAAATTCGATAACTCATAGAAATCAAATAATCTCAAACGAAAATTTTTATTATTTATAAATCTTTTTTCTTCGACTCATACAATTTATTTATAAATTGTTTATCCAACTCAGTGAGTTTATATCCATCTTTATAAATTAAAACATCCCTATAAATCTTTTTATTTTCCGAACACTTTTTAAGAACTAAATTATATCTGTTAAGCAATTCTTTCGGGGTTGGTGAAACCCACATAAATGTCTCAGGATTTGAGGACAACAAATCAAACTGAGTTGCCCGTTCAAAAATATATATTCTTCGGTCAATATAATTTGGCAATTCTTCTTTAACAACCTTAGAAATAGGCATTGACGGAATATAAGGGTCCGCATGGGTAATTTCGATATAATCCTTTAAATCCGAAAATTCTACATTTTCACATTTAGCCAACGGGTTTTCAGCACTCATCATAAGCAAATAAGTAAACTCGGTTACAAGCTCGTATTTAAATCCCTTTTCTTCCAGCATTGCTTTAAAATATTTATCATAATTCTTAGCATAACGGATAATACCAAGCTTATAATCGTGATTAATCATATTATCAATAGTGCGTTTAGAGTTGGTTTCTTTATAAAAAATCTCAAAAGCATCTTTTGTAAGATTTTTTGAAAAAGAAGCAAATGCTTCTGATATATAGCAAGCACGCGGTACAGAGATAGAGAATTTTTGCTTTTTAGGGGCACCGTTTTTATAAAATTTTTCCACTTCATCAATTTGACCGAGTATCCCCTTGGCAAAATTTATAAATTCTTCCCCATCGGGTGTTAATACCATACCGCTTTGAGTACGGTCACATATTGTTATTCCAAGGTGCTTCCAATTCTTTAATAGAACGGCTGATATTTGGTGCCGCAATTAAAAGCACTTCCGCCGCCTCACTTAGCGAACCCGACTTTGCAACCTCAAGTGCATACTTCATATGTAAAATATTCAAAATAACACCGCCAATTAAATATACTTTATAATCTCTTTAAAATTAAGTTCCGAGGTCGATTTTAAAACTATATCAGGTGTTATTGAAGTAACCGCAACATTTATTCCTACCGAAAGCATACCGGCATTATGAATTGACTCAATTCCTGCCTGTGCATCTTCAATTCCTATGCACTCGTTCGGTTTAAAACCTAAAGCATTAGCACAGGTAAGAAAAATTTCCGGATCCGGTTTTGGTTTTTTAACAAGCGCAGCATCGGCTATATAATCGAACATATCAGATATTTTTAGAAGTTCCAATACTCTTTGTGCGTTTTTGCTAATAGATGCTACTGCGCATTTTACCCCGCTATTTCTAGCCTCAGTAATAAATGGTAATATTCCATCTAAAATATCATTTGGGGTTAGTTGTTCAATCATTTCCTTATAATATTCGTTCTTTTTGTTTGCCAAAGTTTCTTTTTCTTCGGGTGAGAACGCATTAGTCGCATTGTTTTTTTGCAAAATTATTTCAAATGAATTTATACGGGAAACGCCCTTTAAAAGCTCGTTTATTTCTTCATCAAAATAAAATCCAAGCTCATCTGCAAGTTTTTTCCATGCAAGATAATGATATTTTGCAGTATCGGTCAAAACACCATCCAAATCAAAAATCAATGCTTTTAAGTTCATTGTTTATATTCATTTCCGTAAACCGTAACTTTAGAATTTTCAATACCTTTTATTTTTACACCGCTATTGGTTGCTTTAATCGAAAGTTTTTCACCCTTCCAATTTAGTGTGAAAGAAAGGCTTTCCCAGTTATTAGGCAATCTTGGTGAAATATCTAAATTATCATCAGTAAAGCTTACGCCTGCAAAACCAAAAATCGCAGTATTCCAAGCACCGCCATTTGCCGCAGGATGTGTGCCACCTATATAGAGTGAGCCCAAATATTGTTTTGTATCACCCGTCAGGTCAACACTTGCAGTTTTCATAAAGTAATTATACGCCCATTCGGTATAACCGATTTCAGCCGCAACAATAGCATAAGCACAAGCCGAAAGGCTTGAACCGTGCTCAGTATAAGGCTCGTAAAAATCCCAGTTAGACTTTTTGATGTCTTTGCTGTATTCGTTCCTGAAAACATTAAGCATCATAACAACATCGGCCTGCTTCAAGGTCATTGTAGTAGATGCCAAACCATGACCGCCCCAATACTCGTTTTCTTTAATTTCACGAGTTTTAAGAATTTCAGGCGTAACATCTTCAAGAGTGAAATAACCGTCAAACTGCTCTATTATTCCATTTCCATTCGAGTGCGGTACATATAATTTTTGTGAAAAATCATACGCCCAAGCCAAATCTTTATTAAATTTTGCAAAATACTGGGGAAATTCTTTTTCAACCTTTTCAAGCGCTAATATAAAAATATCAGCCGCATGCTTAACCATAACGTTAGTAAACGCATTATTGTTTACTCTTTCGTGATATTCATCCGGTCCTACAACATCTAAAATTTCATAACGGTTCTTGTGCGGTTTAAATACCGAATAGGTATAAAAAAACCACAAGCATTCATACATAAGGGTTAAACCGCCGTCAATTAGTAAGGAATAGTCGCCTGTTGTTCTGCAATAATCCCACATTGCAAAAACTATATCCGCCGATACGTGAATTTGTTTATCCTTAAAATAGGTTCTTTGCGGACGATTAGTAAATATATCAGTCACATTAAATAGAGTGCAAGCATCGTCGCCTGTTTCCTGGCTTTCCCACGCAAAAAATGCACCTTCATAACCAAACTCTTTGGCTTTTTTTCTTGCGCCATCCAGAGTGTTTACTCTATATTTTAAAAGATTTCGCGCTGCTTTACTGTCAGTAAATTGGAAAAACGGCAACATAAACATTTCGGTATCCCAAAAAGCCGCGCCCTTATAAACCTGTCCCGAAAGACCGCGTGCCGGTATACCGCATTTATCGGTATTATGGGGTGCTATGCTACACAAATGATATATACTGTAACGAAGCGCTAGCTGAGCCTCTTTGTCACCTTCAATTATAACATCACTGTTTTGCCATATTCTTTCCCATTCGGCAATATGTTCATTTTTTAATTTGTCATATCCTGTATTAACAGCATTTAAAAACATCTCTTTGGAAACTTCAACCGAGTCACTATGATAAATACCGCCAAATTTTACAAACTCAAATTCTTTGTTTGCACTAAGACCGATTTCAGAAGTATGCAAAAGATTTTCATTTACAATATTATCAATCCCTAAAATACTTTCATATACTTCAAGCTTATTTTTAAACTGTACAGTTTCGCATTCAAGCTTTAAAAGATTGTTATCGCAAAACTCATCTACATAATCCAAATGATTACCCGATATATTCCAAACGTCTTTATCAATACCGCTTTTAAGAATTACTGTAATATCTTTATCAGCCAAAACAGTATATTTAAGCGCCATAATATTTTCGTTTGTCATACTTAAAAAACGCTCGGCTTTTATTGTAATATTAACACCGTCAACCGCAAAAACCGTTTTTCTTTCATGAATACCGTTTCTAATATTCAAGCTTTGATTATGTGATATAGCATCAAATGAACTTAAATTGAGTTCTTTACCATCTATACACAATACCGTATACAACGGGTTTGGGGCGTTGACCGATTCGCGCCAATTACTGCCTTTGGCTAAATCAAAAAAGCCTGCCAGATTAACCGCCACAAGCTGTTCGGCACTATACTCCTCCATAGTACCTCTATAACCCATAAATCCGTTACCTAAAAGGAGCTTACTTCCGTGTCTTTCAATATCAGCCATTTCAAAACTGTTTTTTTCAATTATCCATTCGTTTAACATAACAGTACCCCATAAACGTCATTATATTAAATATTATACAAAACTATAATTTTTTTGTAAATAAGATAAACAATTATTATAAAGTATGAAAAACAATTTATTACATTTGTAATTGCTCCTTAAATTCTTGAGGTGTGATTTTAAAATGTTTTTTATAAAGTCGGTAAAAATTTGAATAATTGTTAAATCCCACCATAAAGCAAGCTTCTTTAACTGTATAATTATTTCTTATAAGATTATTACAGTTATATAAACGTCTTACAATCAGATAATCATAAGGTGAAACACCAACATAATCCTTAAAAAGATGGGATATATAATATTTTGAAAAATGAAATTTATCAGAAAGGGTGTCAAGTGTCAATTCTTCTGTATAATGCCTATTGATATAATCGATAATTTGGTTAACCTTATTATTGCTTGTTGCGGTGTTTAGGTTACTGTCATCCCCATTTTGAACCAATTTTGATAATTGCGACAATATTTCAACAACCGTACAGGTTAGTAAAATTTGAGCTTCCATCGTATTCGATTTGGCATAACATAAGGAGTTTTCTAACTTTTCATCAATATGTAATTTTTTAACCGTATCAGCCGAAATCACATTGCCCTTACCCTTTGTTTTTTTAGCAATGGTATCCAAAAAAACTGTTCTGTCTCCACCAAATTGATGTAGTAAAGTATCCCCTACATGCAACACAATTTTTTCGATATAGCATCCATCATTCCGCATAGTTACATGCAATTCATCGGGATTAAGCATTACAACATCGCCTTCGCTAATATTGTAAATATTGCCTTCAATATGTATATCTGTATCGCCTTTTCGGTAGTATTCTATAATCAAATCCGTATCGTAATGCAAAAAACTCAGTGTTGAGTTAGCGCCCCTAACCCCGTGTGAATAGTGGATTTTTATATGTTCGTTAATATCATAACAATCTTTTTTATAATTTTCATTCACAACACATCACCTCATAGCAACATTGTACAACACATTAGCAAAAATTACAATAGTATTTCAATAAATAGAACTGTATAATTAAAGAAAAAAACAATAGGAGGCATAGGCATGAAAGACATCAATTGTTGTGTCGTTGTTGTCGGCGCAGGTCCTGCAGGTATGGCGGCGGCAATTTCGGCCAAGAAAAACGGCGCAGAAAAAGTAATTGTTATTGAGCGCGAAAACAGAACAGGTGGTATTTTAAAACAATGTATCCACGCAGGTTTCGGTCTTCAATATTTTGGAGAAGAGCTTACCGGTCCTGAATACGCGGAAAAATTTGCGGTTTTAGCTAAAGAAACCGGAATTGAATTTATGCTTGACACCACCGCACTTGAAATCAAGGAAAAAACCTTGGTTTGTGTAAATACCGAAGGTATTCACAACATCCATTTCGGTGCGCTTGTGCTTGCAATGGGTTGTCGTGAACGCACCCGTGCAAACCTTATGATTCCCGGTAGCCGTCCAGCAGGTATTTATTCTGCAGGTACCGCTCAAAAACTCATCAATATCTTCGGCCACAAAGTAGGTAAAGAGGTTGTTATCCTTGGTAGCGGTGATATTGGTATGATTATGGCAAGGCGCTTATCATTAAACGGCGCTAAGGTTAAGGCTGTTGTAGAAATTATGCCTTACCTTGCAGGTCTTGTTCGTAACAAGGCACAATGCCTTGACGATTTCAACATTCCGCTTATGCTTTCACACACTGTAGTAGATATTATAGGTATCGACCGTGTTGAGGCTGTTAAAATTGCTCCTGTTGACGAAAACCGTCAACCAATTATGGAAAAAGCAGAAATCATCACTTGCGATACATTACTATTATCAGTTGGTCTTATCCCCGAAAACGAGCTCACCCGTTCAGCTGATGTTACACTTTCAGGTATTACAAAGGGTGCAGTTGTAAATCAGTACAAGCAAACCGATAAACCTTACATATTCGCTTGCGGTAACGTTTTACACGTTAACGACCTTGTTGACCACGTTAGCCACGAAAGTGAAGATGCAGGTAAATTCGCTGCATTGTATGCTGCAAACAAGCTTCCTGAAACTACCGAACTTGCAGTTGAACCAGGTGACGGCGTAAGATATGTTTGTCCTCAAAAGATGGTTTGCGCTGAAGAAAACGTTGACCTTTACTTCCGTACTACTGCTCCCGGCAGAAACACCACTCTTACTATTTCCGATGACAGTGGCGTACTCGTGACCAAGAGATTAGTTCGCACAACACCCGGTACTATTGAAAAATTAACTCTCCCTGCTGATAAAGCCAAAAATGCTACCGGCAAAATCGTAGTAAGAGCAGAACACAAGGAGGAAGCATAATTATGAAAAACACAATAATTTGTACCGTTTGTCCTAATGGTTGTGAAATTGAAGTAAATTACACAACAAGAGAAGACGCTGTATTAACAGGGTATACATGCAAAAGAGGTATCCCCTACGCTATTGATGAATGCTTTGAACCAAAGCGTACCTTTACTTCTTCAGTTAAGATTACCGGTACTGACAGACGTATGTTGCCTGTTCGTACAACAGGACCTATCCCTAAAGAGCTATTAATGAAGGCTGCTGATGCAGTTGCTGCTATTACTTTAGAAGTTCCCGTAAAATGCGGTGAAGTTATCGTTGACAATTTCCTTGGCACCGATGTTAAACTCATTGCTGCAATGTCACTTTAAGGAGGAAATGCAAAATGATTAAATCTGACGTACTAATTATTGGTGCAGGTGCCGTTGGCTCTGCAATTGCAAGAGAACTTTCAAAATACAATCTAAAAGTTGCTGTTGTTGACAAAAACGATGACGTTGGTGGCGACGCTTCTAAATCAAACAGTGGTCTTTTCTCAACAAGCGCTACAATGCCTGTTGGTACTTTAGAGTGCAAGCTTCGTACAATTGCTCATAGTATGATTTTGAACATTTGTAACGACCTTGATGTTCCTTATATCGAATGCGGTAGTATCGCACCTATTCTCTACCCCGAACAGTTGGAAACCGCTAAAGGTCTTACCGAACGCGCTTTCCAAAATGGTGTATACGACTACGAAATCTTACCCGCAAAAGATATTTTAGAATTAGAGCCTACTTTGAATCCTGAAATTTTAGGCGGTATCTATAGCCCACGCGATAGACAGGCTAACCAATTTATTCTTGTATCCGCTATGGCTGAAAACGCTGCTGAAAACGGTGTTGAATTCTATCTTGATACCAAAGTTACAGGCATGGATGTTTCTAACGGCAAAATCCACGCCGTTCACACCACAAAGGGCGACTTCCAGGCTACTTGGGTCATTAATGCAGCAGGTTTACATTGTGATGAAATTTCCGATATGGTTGATGAATGCGACTTTAAGATTAATCCACGTAAAGGCGAATTCTACGTATTCTCACACGATACTCCCGTAAAGGTTTCTCACATTATTTCTTCGGTTCCAAGCCCCAAAACCCGTGGTGTTCTTGTAATACCTACTGTTGACAACAATATGTTAGTAGGTCCTACCGCTGACGACGTTGAAGATAAGACCGACGTTAAAACAACTGCCGAAGGTCTTGCAAGCATTAAGTCTCAAGCACTTAATATGATTCCTGGTCTTCACTTTGAAGATACAATTACCCAGTTCGTAGGCGTTCGTCCTGCAAGAACTCCCGAAGGATATGATATCCGCTTCTCTGAAAAGGTTAAAGGATTTATCGGCATCTCCGGTGTTCGTTCAACAGGTCTTACTGCCAGTGTTGGTATTGCAGGCTATGTTGTACACGGTATGAAAGAAGCAGGCTTAGAACTTGAGCGTAAAGAGGGTTGGAAGCGTACAAGAAAAGGTATCGTTCGTTTTGCTGACGCTACCGATGCTGAAAAAGATGCTTTAATTGCAAATGATCCACTTTATGGTAAAATTGTTTGCCGTTGCGAACAAGTAACCGAAAGCGAAATTCTTCAAGCAATTCATCGTCCTGTTGGCGCTAAAACATTGGATGCTGTTAAGCGTCGTGTTCGTGCAGGTATGGGCCGTTGTCAAAGCGGTTTCTGTGGCCCTCACGTAATTGAAATTATTGCTCGCGAACTTGGCATTCCTGAAAGCGAAGTAAGAAAACGTGGCGAAAAAGCATTTATGCTTGATAAAGATTAATTATGCAAACGCTAAATTTTGAACAAATCAAATCTATCGCCCATGGAGTTGCAAGGGTCGAACTAAATGACGGAGAAATTTGTCTTAACCGTTTCACCCAAGAACAGCAAGAGCTTTATAAAAAAGTTTCTCCTAATGATTTTTATATAAAAACCTTTGCCACTGCAGGTATTACCTTAGAATTTGAAACCGAAAGCGAAAACCTTTTCCTTTCGGTTTCGGTAAGCCGTGGTAGCTCTCGCACCTTCTTTAATCACAGCATCTTTGTGGATGGTGTGAAAATCGGTGAATTAACGGGTGATATAAAAGATAAGGAAAAAGATTATTTTCAAAAAAACTTTTTCTTACCTTCGGGTATGAAAAAAGTGAAAATACTATTTCCTTGGTCAGTTTGTTCCCACATTGTTTCACTGCAATTAGATAATAATGCGCAAATTATTCCCATAAAGAAAAATTGCAGCATTCTAATGCTCGGCGACTCAATTACCCAAGGCTATGATGCTATGACACCCGAGAATGCTTATGCAATTCAATTAAGCAACTCATTAAATGCCGAAGCAATTAACAAAGGTATTGCAGGCGAGCAATTCTTCCCTGCTTTGTCAAAATTGACTGATAATTTCAAACCCGATTTAATTACAGTGGCTTACGGTACAAACGACTGGCGTCACAGTACCCGAGAAAAATTTGAAAAAAGTTGTATGGAATTTTTCAAAAATTTGCGTACCACTTACCCAAATGTAAAAATCATTGCTTTTACACCTATATGGCGCGTTGACATCAATGAACCGCAAGAATTTGGCAAATCCTTAAAGTTTGTTTCAAGCTTTATTAAAAACATAACCAAAACAACCGACAATATGGAAGTTATTGATTGTATTGACTTTGTTCCACACGATGCAAGCTTTTACCAAACCGACGGTGTTCATCCTATCGATTCAGGATTTTTACACTACGGAAAAAATTTAATAGATGCATTAAAATAAATAAATATCCACCCGCATAGCGGGTGGTATTTCATTTTCGGGCATAGCCCTAACCGATACTGGCGGCGCACAAGTTCGCTTTTATGTTGGCCTGACAGCCATGCAAAGATTCTTAGCTACCCGTAAACGGGTCAAGGGCGTAGCCCTTGTCGTTTAAGGGGGTTACAGTGACAGCGAAGATATTATAAAATATGTGAAACTTGCCGTCAAATTGAAAACGTAGTTTTCACTCTTTGACGGCGTTTTAATAAAATTAAATTTTCGTCACTTAAGGGGGAAATCGAAATTCCCCCTTTAGGCGAATCTTTCCGCCCTTTCTTTTCGCCTACACAAG
>JBGVDY010000104.1:0-3910 GCA_045119585.1 Acutalibacteraceae bacterium
GGGCTTAAGGGTGCTGCAAATATTAGAAGAATGTGCGGCGAAATTTCTTCTAAAGAAGATATAAAAAGAATAATCGAATTTGTACTTGAACAAAATAAATAAAACGCTTGACAATTGCTATATACCGCTTTATAATGACGACGAATAAAGACGATATAGGAGGTCTTAAAATGAAAATTAAAGTAGGCGAAGAAAAACTTGTAGCAATAGGTCCTGATTTTGAAGAGGTTGCTTGGGGACCGCATCAATTCCCGAACTTGTATTTTAATGATGAGGGAAAGGTTGTTATAAGCTTTCACACAAAAAAAGACCAATGGGACGAATTAACCGATTCGGCAACAGCGTGGTATTCTACAGTTGATAACGGTGAAACCTGGCAAAAGGAAAATGGAAGTATAAAAAATAATTGTGGTGTTTTATTGCCTAACGGCGACCGTCTTTTAACCTATACTCGCGACCCTGCAATAATTGATTTGGATGAAGTTGAAATGCCTGTTCGCCCAATTAACGGTTCACCGGCACTCGGTTTTCACGAAAAATCAAAATCAAAGGATAAAATGCCCTTCCCTTGCGGATATTTTCATGCTTGCGACCACAGAAGATACAGCACATACCTTATAGATGATTTGCCCGATGGATTATTCGACCATCTATACGAATGGCCCTTTATCAGAACTAAAGCGGGCGAGAGCGAAGGTAAGCTTGAGTGGACAAAAGTTCATTGGGATAATATGGGAATGATTTTTGAATGGTTCCCAAATTCTAAAAAAGCCGTAGGCTTATTGCCCCAATTGCTCGGCAAAATAAAGGTAGGACCCGATAACCGACTTTACGCAATTACATACTGGAACGGTATAAACCCCAAAAACGGCGGTTACAGTCCTTACTATAACTCTTTCCTTCTTGTTTCGGATGATTTTGGATACAATTGGCATTTACAGGCTCATATACCCTTTATACCCGATAATAATGATTATGAGTTTGCTTTTCTTGCCGGTGGTTTTTGCGAACCGGATATTGAATTTGCGGATGATGGCTCAATCATTATGCTTATAAGAACTAACAGTTTTGAAAAAGGTGATGCAAGCTGGTCACCGAGTTATATCACTCGTTCAACCGACGGCGGTAAGAATTGGTCTAAGCCCGTAAGATACGATGATTTCGGCGTTTTGCCAAGAATGTGTAAATTAGGTAGCACTATTGTTTCAATATATGGCAGACCCGGTATTTACGTTCGTGCTACTAATGATGAAACAGGTCTTAGCTGGGATGAAAAGGTTGAAATTATGACACCCGGTAACCGCTCACATTTAATGAATAATCCTGTAGAAACTCCTAATTTCCATCAATGGGTTGGTTCGTGTTGCAATTGCGATATTTTAGCGCTTGATGATACTCATGCAATGATTGCATATTCTGATTTTTATCATTTATGTGACGATGGCATTCGCAGAAAAGCTATAAAAACACGTATAATTACTCTTGAATAATTTGTTGTTTTAATATCGAAGCAGGGGGTCTTAAAATGAAAATTAAAGTAGGCGAAGAAAAACTTGTAGCAATTGGTCCTGATTTTGAAGAGGTTGCTTGGGGACCGCATCAGTTCCCAAACCTACGTTTTAATGCAGATGGAAAAGTTGTTATAAGTTTCCACACACAAAAAGACCAATGGGACGAATTGACCGATTCGGCAATAGCGTGGTATTCTACCGATGATAACGGTGAAACCTGGCAAAAAGAGAGTGACAGCATAAAAAACAATTGTGGTGTTTTATTGCCTAACGGCGACCGCCTTTTAACCTACACTCGCGACCCTGCAATCATTAATTTAGATGAAGTTGAAATTCCGGTTCGCCCAATTAACGGTTCACCGGCACTCGGTTTCCACGAAAAATCCAAATCAAAAAATAAAATGCCTTTCCCTTGTGGATATTTCCACGCTTGCGACCATAGAAGATTAAGTACGTATCTTATAGATGATTTGCCTGACGGAATGTTTGATCACACTCACGAATGGCCCTTAATTAGAACTAAAGCGGGCGAGAGCGAGGGTAAGCTTGAATGGGCAAAACTACATTGGGATAATATGGGAATAGTTTTTGAGTGGTTCCCAAATGCCAAAAAAGCCGTAGGCTTGCTGCCGCAAGTACTTGGGAAAATTAAGGTAGGCCCCGATAACCGACTTTATGCAGTAACGTATTGGAACGGTATAAACCCCCAAAATGGTGGTTATAGCCCATATGACAATGCTTTTTTACTCGTTTCGGACGACTTTGGCTATAATTGGTATTTGCATGCACATATCCCGTTTATACCCGATAATGAAGACTATGAGTTTGCTTATCTTGCGGGCGGTTTTGATGAACCTGATATAGAATTCACAGACGATGGTTCCATAATTATGCTACTTAGAACCAATAGTTTCGAAAAGGGCGATGCTGCATGGTCGCCAAGTTATATTACTCGCTCAACCGACGGTGGTAAAACTTGGTCTAAGCCCGTAAGATACGACGATTTTGGCGTTTTACCAAGAATGTGTAAATTGGGTAGCACTATTGTTTCAATATATGGCAGACCCGGTATTTACGTTCGCGCCACTAATGATGAAACAGGGCTTAGCTGGGATGAAAAAGTTGAAATTATGACACCCGGTAACCGCTCACATTTAATGAATAATCCTGTAGAAACTCCTAATTTCCATCAATGGGTTGGTTCTTGCTGTAATTGCGATATTTTGGCGCTTGATGATACTCATGCAATGATTGCATATTCTGATTTTTATCATTTGTGTGACGATGGCATTCGCAGAAAAGCCATAAAAACACGTGTAATTACGCTTGAATAAAGTACTATATAAAATCAAGTTTATAAAACGGCTTCTTATCAGAAGCCGTTTTACTTTTTGCTGTTTTCCGATTTTATAATTTGGCTTTTTACAAGTTAAAAATTGACCAAAAACAAATTAAAAAATGTCTTGACAATGTTGCTGATATAAGTCTATAATGACAAAAAAGTTACGTTTAAAGGGGGTCTTAAAATGAAAATTAAAGTAGGTGAAGAAAAACTTGTAGCAATAGGTCCTGATTTTGAAGAGGTTGCTTGGGGACCGCATCAATTCCCGAACTTGTATTTTAATGACGATGGTAAAGTTGTTATAAACTTCCATACCAAAAAAGACCAGTGGGATGAGTTCGCAGATTCGGCAATAGCGTGGTATTCTACAGTTGATAACGGTGAAACCTGGCAAAAGGAAAATGAAAGCATTAAAAACAATTGCGGTGTTTTGTTGCCTAACGGTGACCGTCTTTTAACCTATACTCGCGACCCTGCAATAATTGATTTGGATGAAGTTGAAATGCCTGTTCGCCCGATTAACGGTTCGCCGGCACTCGGTTTTCACGAAAAATCAAAATCAAAAAATAAAATGCCTTACCCTTGCGGATATTACCATGCTTGCGATCACAGAAGATATAGCACATACCTTATAGATGATTTGCCCGATGGATTATTTGACCATTTGTACGAATGGCCGTTTATGCGAACCAAGGCGGGTGAGAGTGAGTCGAAACTTGAATGGGCAAAAGTGCATTGGAAAAATATGGGTATGCTTTTTGAAACCTTCCAAAATTCCAATGAATCAGTAGGTCTGCTTCCCCAATTACTTGGTAAAATTAAGGTTGGCCCCGATAATAAACTTTATGCAATTACATATTGGTATGGTATAAACCCAAATAACGGTGCTTATACTCCTTATTCCAGTGTATTCTTCCTTGTTTCTGATGATTTGGGTCGCAATTGGTATTTGCGTTCGTATATTCCCTTTATACCCGATAATAACGAATATGAGTTTGCTTATCTTGCCGGTGGTTTTTGCGAACCGGATATAGAATTTACGGATGATGGCTCAATC
>JBGVDY010000105.1:0-2396 GCA_045119585.1 Acutalibacteraceae bacterium
AAAAGGAAGTTTTGTGGGTCTTCTTTAAGGCCCATCTTATGAACAACGCGACCTGACATTGGGAAAGCCGAAATACCTGCTGCGCCTATCATAGGGTTGATTTTTTTATCTTTGGGCAAGAATAGGTTAATAAGCTTTGCAAACATAACACCGCCTGCAGTATCGAAAATAAAAGCAAACAAGCCAAGTCCTAAAATAAGGAGAGTGTCTAGCTGTAAAAACTTGCTGGCTTCCATTTGAACGGCGATTGTGATACCAAGGAATATAGTAATAAGGTTTGCCAGAACCTTTTGTGCTGTTTCCGAAAGTGAATTTAAAACACCACATTCACGAATAAGGTTACCAAACATCAAAAAACCGATAAGTGAAACTGATTCCGGAGCAACTACACCTGCAATAGCGGTAATTATGATGGGAAATAGGATTTTGGTAAGCTTAGAAACTTCTTTAGCTTGATAAGGCATTCTGATTAGTCGTTCTTTTTTGGTTGTAAGTGCTTTAATAACAGGAGGTTGAATAATTGGAACTAAAGCCATATAAGAGTAAGCGGCAACCATTATAGCACCTGTAATACGGCTATCAGCACCTAAGAGCTTATTAGCTACAACAATAGCGGTAGGACCGTCTGCTGCACCGATAATACCAATAGAAGCAGCCTCTTCGGTTCCAAAGAATATTGATGCTAAGCAGAAGGTAAAGAAAATACCAAATTGTGCTGCTGCACCGAAAAGCATAAGCTTTGGATTGGTAAGTAATGGACCGAAGTCAATCATGGCGCCTATACCAATAAACAGTATAAGTGGGAATAGCTCGTTCGCAATACCTGCATTGAAAAGGGTTGTGAGCGCCCCTTCTTCACCAATTGCGCCAGAGAAGGGAATGTTAACCAAAATTGTACCGAAGCCCATCGGCAAAAGGAGTGTAGGTTCCATATCGTGACGGATTGCAAGATAAATTAATATACCGCCGATAACCCACATCACGAGGTACTTCCAACCGCCTGTGGCGGCAAAAGCGGAAACATTTTCCACAAGGAAGCCAAGTTCGCTTAATGTTTCTTGAATGAATGTCATAAGATTACACCTTTCATTTTAATATTATTATATATAAAATAAAAAAGACTATTACTGTAATGTAAAACAGTAATAGTCTTGTTATTTGATGCAAATGCGGGCAAAAGCCGTAATGACGCAGATGCAACGCGTTACCGCGCTAACTACTCCCTAATACTAGTATTTTATTTAAAAAACGTTTAAAGCAATTAATACTTGTAAAACAACAAAAGCAACGTAGATGCCTAATAATGTGATACCTTGCCAACGGCGTAATTTTCCTTTGAATAATGGAGGTAATGTCATAAGAGCCATAACAACTACCATTAACGGAATTTCAATAAGCTGTGATGTGTTATAGCCAAAGAGCTTGCTTCCTTCGGGAATTACGAAAGGAGAAATTGTTACCGCAGCACCGGATACCAATACTAAGTTGAAGATATTAGCACCAATAATATTACCAAGTGATAGCGCGCCGTGACCTTTTAGAAGTGCGGTAATTGCAGTTACAAGTTCAGGTAAAGACGTGCATAGCGCAACGATTGTAACACCTACTACTTCAGTTGGAATACCTGCCATTGTTGCAAGGGAAACAGATGAACCCTCAAGCATATCGGCACCAACGGCAATTAAACATGCGCTAAGAATTAAAACGATTATATCCTTAAGTAGTGAACCTTTCTGAGTATCCGACTCAGGTTCGTTGTGTTCATCGGTTGGGTTTTTAAAGCCATTGTAAATCGTCATGGTCATATAAGCGCCGAAAACTATAAGCATAACAATACCTAACCATCTGTCAAAACGACCGAAAAGGTATGCAGCTGCTATATAAATTGCGGCTGAAGCAAAGAAGAATATTACAGGTGTTACTATTGCTTTTTTGTTAACAGGTGCAGGACGTATTGCAATTGTTAAGGCTGCAATTAAAGAAGTATTGCAAATAATAGAACCAATAGCGTTACCGTATGCAATAGCACCGTTATTATTCATTGCTGCTGTTACCGATACCATAACTTCGGGAAGGGTAGTGCCGATAGATACAACGGTTGCACCGATAATTATTTCGGGTACGTGGAAGCGTTTGGCAATACCTATTGCACTGTCAACAAACCAGTCGCCGCCCTTTATTAGCAATATAACGCCTACAATAAATAAAGCGATAGAGCCCAAAAGGCTGTCGGTTAGTCCGTTATACCATGTGAGTAATTGTTCGAACATAATTGAAACTCCTTATGTAGTTTTATTGGGAATAAAAAAGACTATTACTGTGTTAACAGTAATAGTCTTGTCATTTAATGCAAATTGCGGGTTTTCACCGTATTGACGCAATAAGCAACGCATAAC
>JBGVDY010000106.1:0-7062 GCA_045119585.1 Acutalibacteraceae bacterium
TTTCTACCGTCTTTAAAAATAATAATGTTATTATCGCTATCACGAGTATATTTTAAATCTAAATTTTGGGCATATTTTTCACAGTAGTCGGCAATCTTTTCCCTGTTGCCCGAGCCACGCGGTATACTTGAAATTTCACTAAAATAATGAAATACCTTTTCTTCTATGGAAGAAAGGTTAAAAGAACTTAAATCGAGCATATAAACTCTCCTTTTAAATAAATACATTGTATTATACCATAATAAGATTATCATTGCAATTAAAACTATTATTTGTTAAAAACTGTTGCAAAAGCCAATATTTATAGTATAATATTTATATTAGAAAGTTAAAGTAAAGGTGTATTATGAATATTAAAAAAGGCAAAACCGCAAGTGTAATTACTGCGGCGCTTTTCACGGCTCTTATGGCGGTTTTTGCACAAATTCCACCATCTACGCACGAGTTTCCAATAACTCTTCAAACCTTTGGAATAGCGCTTTGCGGTTATATTTTAGGTATTAAATATTCTTTTTTTTCTATTATTGCCTATATTCTTTTAGGGGCTGTAGGTGCTCCGGTTTTTTCGGGCTTTTGCGGTGGTGTTCACCATATAACAGGTCCTGCAGGTGGGTTTATAATAGCATTTCCAATATTGGTGTTCTTTTGTGCTTTTTCGCATAAATTCAAAAATAAAATTTTCAAAATTTTCCTTGGCATTTTAGGATTAATTATAATGTATATAATTGGAATAGCATACTACGTATTCGTAACGAAAACGCCTATTTCTGTAGCGGCTTTAATGTACGCACTTATATTTTTAAAAGATATTTTTTCTACGATAATAGCGTTTTTTGTATCCAACACAATACGTAAGCGAATGTTTAATAATGAATAAAAAAACTGTACTGAAAAGTACAGTTTTTTTATACCATATAAAGTCCTGATTTTAAAATTGCAAAACCGTAAATATCGGATTTTACATACTGATAAACTTCTTCAGGAAATTCCAAATACTCGCTTACTGTATAATCGGTAAGGTTTACCTTTACAATTTTTTTAGAACCTACGTTACAGACGTAAGCGTCGTCATTTTCTAAAAAGAGGCTACGCGGTTTATTAAATGGGGAGGTTTTACCGCCAATGCGTAACTCTTCTCGCATATTGCTTATGCTATATCTTAGCATTACGTCACATTCGGGGAAGCAAGCCCAAATCGCATTTTTATATATAACAAAATCGGATGCGTTAAGATTTCTGTAGGAAAGGGTACCCTGCCATAAAACCGAAGTGTCGGGATTTAAAAGCTTTAATACACCATTTTTAGAATATATAAGCATTTTTTCATTTTGTAAATGTATAATTCTATCGGTTATATAATGTTCGCATTGTTTGATGATTTCTTGATAATTGTTGCCGTATTTTGCGCCTAAATAGGCATTTTTCGCAATGTCGGTCATACGACCGTTATCAAAGGTAACCATTTTATATCCAACTACAATTTGCTCTTCCAAAGTTTCTTTGCAGTATGAAAACATTATTCCGTTAGGTATTGAGAGAATTTCGTAAACTTTGCCTTCGAAAAGTTGTTTCATTGTTTACTCTCCTTTAATTTGTGACATCATCTTTTGTGCGGCTAAAAGTATGCCGGCGTGGGCACTGTGGAAGTTTAAGCCGCCCTGCATCCAAGCAGCATATGGTGGACGCAACGGACCATCGGCAGAAAGCTCAATAGAAGCGCCTAAAGTGAAAGCACCTGCCGCCATAATTACGGGGTCGGTGTATCCGGGCATATCCCAAGGTTCAGGCACAACAAAGGCGTCTACAGGGGCGCCGCTTTGCATACCTTGACAAAATGCTACCAAGTTTTCGGCTGTGTTTAATGTGACACACTGAATAATATCACCGCGTTTTTCGTTAACTTTTGGGGATACTTCATAGCCTAAAGCACCAAAAAGTGCAGAAGCAAAAACGGCGGTTTTAACCGCTTCGCCTACAACGTGTGGTGCCGAGAATAGACCTAAATATAGTTCTCTTGAGTGGCCTAAGGTTGCGCCAACCTCTCTGCCAACGCCCGCACAAGTAAGACGGTATGAGCATTTTTCAACTAAATCTTTTCTGCCTGCAATATATCCGCCTGTGGGTGCAATACCACCACCCGGATTTTTAATAAGCGAGCCCGCAACAAGGTCGGCACCAACTTCGCAAGGCTCCTTTTTTTCTACAAACTCGCCATAGCAGTTGTCTACCATAATTACAGTTTCCGGCGATACTTCCTTAACCGCATTACAAAGAATCTCAATATCGTCGATAGTAAGGGTTGGGCGAGTACTGTAGCCACGCGAACGCTGAATATAAGCCATTTTATAACTTTCTTTCGCGAGTGCCTTTTTTATTGCATCAATATCAGGTGTGCCGTCGGATTTTAGCTCTACTTGAGCATATTCCACACCAAAATCACTAAGAGAACCGTCGGTTTTTTCATCAATTCCAAAAACACCCGTAATGGTGTCGTATGGTCTGCCTGTAAGCACCAAAACCTTATCTCCCGGGCGTAGTACACCAAAAAGGGCAACGGTTAGAGTATGTGTGCCCGAAACAAAGGTATGGCGCATAAGTGAATCCTCTGCACCCATACAGTCAGCCATAACCTTTTCTAAAATTTCACGTCCGCGATCGTCATATCCGTAGCCTGTAGAATGGGTAAAGTAGGATTCACTAACCCCATTTTCTATGAAGGCCTTTAAAACCTTTAACTGATTGTATTCAGTAGTGTTATCGATTTCTTTAAAAATCGTCTCACATTCAGCCAAGGCTTTTTTATCAAGTTCTAAAAGATTGTTATCTATATTAAAAAAATTATTTACGTTCATTGCTTTTCACCCAATATCCTGCATTGTATAGTTTTTTAAATCCGTTTTTTATATAAAATCCCATAACGCTGTCACGACAGCATACCAAAAATTCTTTACCGTAATTTTTGGATAAAATCCCATTAAGGGCTATACTTCCAAAGCCTTTTTCTTTGCTCGCAAGCCCGTTTATTATAGCATATTTTTGGCAATTAAAGGTAATAGCGGCGCATTTATCCTTTAAGGCAAAATAGTGCGCGTTACCTTTATTTAATCTTCTGCAGTAATCAACTGCAAAATAGGGGTACTCAGGAAGAGAAAGTCCTTTAACGTCCAATAGCTTATATAAATCCTTGCTTGAAAGTGAATCACTTTCTAAAGTGTCCGAAATATTTGCACTTCGGTACATAATATTTATGTTTTCAGGCGGTAGTTTGCCAATTTCTTTAAGTGTTTCACTATCACTGAAAACACAAGCGGGATTTAACACGTTTACAAAAGTGCGCAGTTCGTCGAAGTCGGGATTTATTGAAAAAATTATCATATTACCATCGGTCATAGATATAAATGCATCATTTTGATTTTGTGTCCAAAACATAACCGAATTATCATCTTTATAACTGTCATAAAGGCAGTTTATTTTTACAGCCTCTGCCGATAAATAATCTAAAAAAGGCATTTCATCTACAAGCGAAATCATTATAAATTACCGCCAGCTAGCTTTCTAAGCATATATTCGCAAAGGGAAAGCATACTCTCAATATCCTTTATATTTACAACACTGTTTGAAGTGTGAATATATCTGCATGGTGCCGAGATTGCCATAGTGCGAACACCGCTACCGCTTAAATGTATAGCGCCTGCATTATTACCGCCTGAAATGAAGGTTTTTGGTTGGCAGTTAATACCACTTTGCATAGCGGCATTATACATTTCTTTATCGTATAGGGTTGAGTTATCCATAAATGATACGACTGCACCCTTGCCCTGTACACAAACACGATTTTCACTACTCACACCGGCAATATCAGCGGCGGTGGTGGAGTCAATAGCAATAGCAAAATCGGGTGCTACCGAAAATGCAGCCGTTTTAGCACCGCGAAGACCAACTTCTTCTTGCACGGTAAAGGTGGCATAAAAATCGTACTCATCAAAATTCTTTAAAAGAGTAATTAAAATAAGACAGCCTATTCGGTCGTCAAGGGCTTTTGATTTAACACAGTCACCCATAATTTCAAAGTCACTTTGCACTACGGCACTGTCTCCCAATGACACAAGAGTTAATGCTTCGTCACGGCTTTTTGCACCAATATCAATGTAAAGGTCTTTAGGGGATTTTTTGCGGTCATCGCTACTTAAAAGGTGGAAAGGCTTGCCGCCTATAACGCCGTTTATCTTACCGTTTATTTTAACCTTTTTAAAAAGAAGAGTGGTATTGTCTATACCGCCAATGTTTTTAAATTTCAAATAGCCCTTGTCGGTAACTGAAGTGATTATAAGTCCTACTTCGTCGGTATGCGCATCAATCATAACCTTTTTAGTGGTAGGCTTTTTACCTTTTTTAAAGCAAATAATATTGCCAAGGTTATCTACTTTATATTCACAAAAATCTTTTATTTCGCCTATTATAAAATCGCGAACGTTTTTTTCATCGCCTGAGATACCGTCAATAAGGCAAAGTTGTTTTAATAAATTAAGCATTAAAGGCACCTCCCGAAAGGATGTACTTTTCTAATAAATCGCAAAGGGAGGTAAGGTCACTAAGCGACAGAATTTCTACTTCTGAATGCATATTTCGCAGCGGTATAGAAATAAGTGAAGTTTTCACGCCTTCATTAGAAATTGAAATCATATCAGCATCGGTGGAAGTTTTACCACCTGTTACAAATGTAGAGTACGGAATATTGTTTTCATTTGCGATATTAATTAGTTTTTGGTAAATTTCTTTTTCTAAAATAGGGGAGTAGGTGATAATACCACCTTCACCTAAAACCGAAGATTCTTCGGCGGGTACATCAGGACCGTCGCCAAAGTCAACGTCTATTGCAACAGCTTCGTCAGGTTTTACTGCAAAAGTGGCAGTAATAGCACCACGAAGACCTAATTCTTCACCTGTGGAAAGAGAAAAAGCAACGTTTATGGGAAGTTCTTTTCCGTTAAGCCTTTTTGCAAGTTCTAAAAGGCATACTACACCTGCGCGGTCATCAAAAGAACGACCGCAAACCAAGTCGCCTGCGAGTTCAAAACAATTTTGATTAAAGGTTACAAAGTCGCCCACCGATACAATTTCTTTTGCCTTTTCGCCTAAAGCGGTATCAAGCTTAATTTTAGAAATGTCGTCGTACTCGGTTTCGCCTTTTGAAAGATGGGGCGGCGTTGAGCAAAACACAGCGGTAATTTTTTGTTTTCCGTGTACAGTTACACTTCTTGACGGTAACGCTCTTAAATCGATACCGCCCACGGTATTTACTGTTAAAAAGCCATTGTCATCAATATCGGTAACGACAAAGCCCACTTGGTCAATATGCGCATCAAGCATAACGGTATAATCGGCCTTTCCTTTTATAAAGCCAATTATATTGTTAGCGTTTGTTTTTTTTGTTTCGGCATATTTTGATAAAATTTCATACGCCTTGTCACTAGCGTCAAAAACGTTGCCTATGCAGTCAAGTTCAGACAAGGTGTAAAGTAATTCCTTAATTTCCATTATAATTCATTAACCTTTTCTTTAAAAAAGTTGCCACGTGCTACGAAATTCGGGAAGCAGTCAAAACTTGCAGATGCAGGGGAAAGTGTAACAATATCGCCTTCTTGTGCATTAGCGTGAGCATACTTAACGGCTTCTTCAATGTTTTCAATATCTATAATTTCGGGCAAGCCTTTATAGTTTTTGTCGTTTACAACTGCTGTTTTAATTTTTTCTGCAGTAGCACCGCACAAGAGTAATCTTTCAACCTTTTCTAATACGTATGGTACCATTGGCTCATAAGGGATATGCTTATCATATCCGCCTGCAATAAGCCATACCTTTTTGGGGAATGCCTTTAGACCTGCAATAGTTCTTGTTGGGCTTGATGCAATAGAGTCGTTATAGTATTTTAATCCCTTTAATTCGCGTACAAATTCAATAACGTGTTCAACACCCTTAAATTCACGTGCAACCTTTTTAATGGAATCCATACCCACGTAACCCCAAACCGCAGTAATCGCCGCAAGGTAATTTTCAACGTTGTGGTCGCCTAAAATTGCAATTTCGTCACGGTGCATTATGGGCGCATCAATTCCACGGTATGACATATGGATAACACCGTCGTCAGCAAGCCAAGCACCGTTTTTAAGTGGCGCTTTCATACTAAAAGAAAGTGACTGACCGCGAACAAAGCTTTTAAAGCCTTCTGTTATAGCATTATCTTTGTTGAGTACGGTACGCGAAAAAGCATTTTGGTGAAGAATAATGTTCTTTTTAGCTTCAACGTATTCGTCCATATCTTTATGAACGTCCAAATGGTTGGGCGCTACGTTGGTAACAAGAGCAATATCAGGACTTTTACGCATAGAAATAAGCTGGAAGGAAGAAAGCTCAACCACAACAAAATCATCTTTGGTTATGTTTTCAATTTCGGGAAGTAGGGGTGTGCCTATGTTACCACCTACGAAAACCCTTTTTCCTTCGGCTTCAAGCATTTTAGCAATAAGCGTGGTGGTAGTGGTTTTTCCGTCAGAGCCTGTTACCGCAAAGATAGTAGCAGGGCATAAATCAAAAAACACTTCCATTTCGCTTGTAACGGCAATACCTTTTTTTCTGGCATTATCAAGTTCTTCTAAATGAAAATTCATACCGGGGGTACGAAAAATCATATCAACCTCTAAATTATCGAGATATCCGTCGCCTAGTCTGAGTTCAGCACCTGCATTTTCTAAAGTTTCGGCAATTTCGCCTAACATTTCACGGCTTCTGCGGTCACAAGCAAAAACTCTGGCGCCTTTATTTAAAAAATTCATAATTAGCGGAGTGTTACTAACACCTATACCGCACATAGCGATTTTTTTACCTTTTATTTGTTCAAAAAATTGTACGCAATCCAAACTAATTACCCCCAATTTTATATTAAATATATCTATCTTTATATTATACTTAATTTAGAGTAAAATATCAATGATTTTTAAGGAGTAAATTATATTATTTTTTAGAGCATATCGGCATACTAATATATTGTAAGGGTGTGATTTT
>JBGVDY010000107.1:0-4839 GCA_045119585.1 Acutalibacteraceae bacterium
AAACTCGGCACCGTTATTTTTCATATCAGTTATAATTTCTTGCGCTTCGGTATAAAATTTTTCTATTCGCTGATATGAAAAAGTATTTATATAATCGTTGGCTTCTTTTTTGATGGCGCCGCCGTTAAGGTATTTGCGGTCGGGGTCACTACCCGGGGTTTCATAAGTGAAGTTTGCAATACCTATTTTAATACCGTTTACTTCTTTTACAATATATTTAGGGTCTTGAAGTGTTTCCTTGGTGCCTGTGAATTCTAACCCTTTTTCTTTTAAAACTGTGGCAGTGCGCTTAAGACCGAAAAAGCCTGTATCGTTAGAGTGGTTGTTAGATGTCATAAGCATATTGATACCGCTTTCCTTAATTGCATCTGCAAGCTGGTCAGGGGTGTTAAATGCGGGGTAACCTTTAAAGCTACCTGATTCACTACCGCCAAAGGTTAATTCAAGATTACCTATAGTTAAATCGGCTTTTTTATAGTGGGTATCGGTTTCTTTAAAAAAATCAGAAAAATCATATCCATCGGCCGTTTTTGCACCTGTTAACTGTGTTTGGTGTACCATAATATCGCCAATGCTTAAAACTGTTGCAGTAGTATCGGGCTCGGGTTTTGGAGTGGATGGTACACTTTGCGTATTTTCGCTACTTTGTGCGCTTTGTGTTTGCGAAGAGCTGTTATTAGTATTCGGTTTATTTGATATTGAGTTTACAATAAAGCTTATAAGCGCAATAGCAGCAATAAGTATTACCGCGCAGGATGTTAAGAATATATTTCTTCGTAAAATTGCTTTTTGACGTCTTGTTCTTTGTTTCATAAAGTATCTCCAAAGGTTTAAATTATACTGTATTTATATAATATACTAAAATATTATAAAAATCAATATATATTTATGGTTTTGCTTGACTAAACCACTAAATATAGTGTATAATGTATAAGTATATTTATGTTCATTAAGGAGTATTGTAATGGCAAAAACCAAGGTAGAATACGGAAACGACAGTATTCAAAAGCTGGAAGGTCCTGACAGAGTTAGGAAAAGACCGGGTGTTATATTCGGCTCTGATGGTCTTGATGGCTGTGAACACAGTGTATTTGAAATTATTTCCAACTCAATAGATGAAGCGCGTGAAGGCTACGGTAATAAAATAGTTATAACAAAATATACCGATGGCTCTATTGAAGTGCAGGACTTTGGTCGTGGCGCGCCTGTTGATTTTAACAATAAAGAACAATGTTACAACTGGGAACTCTTATATTGTGAAATGTATGCCGGCGGTAAGTACAACACCAATGACGGCAGTAACTATGAGTATTCGGTAGGCCTTAACGGTTTAGGTCTTTGTTCAACACAGTATTCTTCTGAATATATGGATGTTGAAATTAAGCGTGACGGATATAAATACACCTTGCATTTTGAAAAAGGTTATAATGTGGGAGGGCTTACAAAGGAACCTTACTCTGGTAAAGATACAGGTACTAAAACACGCTGGAAGCCCGACTTAGACGTATTTACCGATATAGATATTCCTGTTGAATATTTTACCGATACTTTAAAAAGACAAGCTATTGTAAACGATGGTCTTGTGTTTGTATTCCGTGAGCAGCAGGGAAGCCGTTTTATTCAGCAAGAGATAAGCTACAAAAACGGTATTACCGATTATGTTAATGAAATTGTTGGCGAAAACGGAATGACACCTGTTCAGTTTTGGCAAACAGAGCGCAAGGGTAAGGACCGCGAGGATAAGCCTGAATACAAGGTTAAAATAAATGTTGCTATGAGTTTTAGCAACAAAAATCCTTTAAAGGAATATTACCATAACTCAAGCTGGCTTGAACACGGCGGCGTTCCCGAAAAGGCGACCAGAAGTGCATTTCTGGCAATGGTTGATAACTACATTAAGCAATCAGGCAAATATAAGAATAACGAAAGTAAAATTACGTTTTCGGATATTGAGGAATGCTTAGTATTGGTGATTTCGTCCTTCTCGACTATGACGTCTTATGAAAACCAAACTAAAAAGTCGATTACCAATAAGTTTATATATGAAGCTATGGTTGATTTTTTACGCCATCAGTTAGAGATTTACTTTATAGAAAATAAAGCAGATGCTGATAAGATTGCTGACCAAGTTTTAGTAAATAAACGTAGTCGTGAGCGCAGCGAAAAAGAGCGCATAAACCTTAAAAAGACACTTTCTACCGGTAACTCTATGGTGGACAGAGTACAAAAGTTTGTTGACTGCCGTAGCCGTGACGTTGCTGAACGTGAGCTTTATATAGTGGAAGGCGACTCGGCTTTAGGTTCTTGTAAATTGGCGCGCGATGCCGCTTTCCAAGCTATTATGCCTGTTCGCGGTAAAATTCTTAACTGCTTAAAAGCAGAGTATGAAAAGATTTTCAAAAGCGAAATTATCACCGATTTATTAAAGGTTTTAGGTTGTGGTGTTGAAGTTAAATCTAAAGCTAATAAGGGGTTATCTACCTTTGATCTTAATAATCTTCGTTGGAATAAAATTATAATTTGTACCGATGCCGACGTTGACGGCTTCCATATAAGAACCCTTATTTTAACTATGATTTACCGCTTAATGCCAACCCTTATACATGAAGGCAAGGTATTTATAGCTGAAACTCCGCTTTATGAAATTACTACCAAAAATATGACCTATTTTGCTTACGACGAAAGCGAAAAAAAGCAAATCTTGGAACAAATTGGTGACGATAAGTACGATTTACAACGTTCAAAGGGACTTGGTGAAAACCAACCCGATATGATGAACCTTACTACCATGAATCCTGAGACTCGTCGTCTTATAAAGGTTTTACCCGAAGATGCCGAAAGAACAAGTGAGATGTTTGACCTGCTTTTAGGAGACAATCTTCAAGGAAGAAAAGACTATATTTCGGAAAACGGCTACCTTTATATTGATGAAGCAGACATAAGTTAAACTTTGTTTCACAAACTTTAACAGTGAAGAGTGAATAGTGAAAAGTGAATGGTTAAGGTGTCGGCAACGCCGACTAATATATAGTTTTGCAAAGTAAAACACATTACTTATTCACTATTAACTATTACTTATCATTTTAAATTATAGGAGATAATTTAATGGCACCAAGAAAAAAGAAGGAAGAGGCACCTAAGCGTAAGAATAGCGCTAATGCCTTTATTGCGGGAGCGGGAACTATTGTAGAAAGTCCTGTTACCGAAACATTAAAAACTAATTTTATGCCTTATGCTATGAGTGTTATAGTGTCACGTGCGATACCTGAAATCGACGGCTTTAAGCCATCGCACAGGAAACTTTTATACACAATGTATACAATGGGGCTTTTAAACGGTAAAACAATAAAATCGGCTAACATTGTGGGTAGAACCATGCAATTAAACCCCCACGGTGATGCGGCAATATACGAAACGATGGTGCGTTTGTCTGAAGGCAACGAAGCACTTTTACACCCGTTTGTAGCATCTAAAGGCTCATTTGGTAAAGCATATTCACGTGATATGGCTTATGCGGCGTCACGTTATACTGAAGCAAAGCTTGCGCCTATTGCGGCCGAATTATTTGCTGATATTGATAAGGAAACAGTAGATTTTGTAGATAACTATGATGCTACAATGAAAGAGCCCGTGCTTTTTCCTGTAAGCTTTCCTACAATTCTTGTAAACGCTAACATGGGTATTGCGGCAGGTATGGCAAGCTCGATTTGTCCTTTTAACTTAAAGGAAGTTTGCGAAACCACTATTGCCTACATTAAGGATGAAGAAATAAACGTTGCTGATACACTTTTAGCTCCTGATTTTCCGGGTGGCGGTCAGCTTTTATATAACCGCGCCGATATGGAAAAAATTTATGAAACAGGTCGCGGTAGCTTTAAGGTAAGAGGTGTTTACACCTACGATAAATCACAAAACTGTATCGATATTACCGAAATTCCGCCCACTACTACGTGTGAGCAGATTATTGAAAAGGTAGTTGAGCTTGTAAAGGCTAAAAAGATTACCGAAATTAACGACATTCGTGACGAAACCGATCTTGAAGGTTTGAAAATCACAATAGATTTAAAGCGCGGTGTTGATTATGACAAGCTAATGAAGAAGATTATAAAAATGACTTCTTTTGAAGATAGTTTTGCTTGCAACTTTAACATACTTATTGCAGGTTCTCCGCGTGTTATGGGTGTTAAGGAAATTATTGAAGAGTGGGTTGCTTACCGTTCAGAATGTATTAAAAGACGTGTTTATTTTCAACTTTCTAAAGCAAAGGAAAAGTTGCACCGTTTAAAAGGTCTTGAAAAGATACTTTTGGATATTGATAAGGCTATAAAAATTGTTCGTGAAACCGTAAAGGAAAGCGAAGTAATACCTAACTTGATGATTGGTTTTGGTATTGATGAAATTCAAGCTGAGTACGTAGCCGAAATCAAACTACGACATTTAAACCGTGAGTACATCTTAAAGCGTACCGCCGAAATTGAAAATCTTATTAAAGAGATTGAAGAAATGGAAGGCATTTTAAATTCTCGCTCTAAGGTTAAAAAGATTATAATTAAAGAACTCGAAAGCGTTATTGAAAAATACGGTGTAGACCGTAAAACCAAGATAATCAGCGCCGAAGCCGAAACTGTAGAAAATATTGAAATGGAAGTTGATGATTCACCTGTTACGGTATTCTTTACTAAGGATGGCTACTTTAAAAAGATTACACCGCAGTCACTGCGCATGAATTCTGTACAGAGAGTAAAAGAAGGAGACGAAATAACTCAAAGTATAGAAACAAGCAACCGTGCAGAGCTTATTTTCTTTACAAATATGCAAAATGCGTATAAGAGCCGTGTT
>JBGVDY010000108.1:0-1933 GCA_045119585.1 Acutalibacteraceae bacterium
AATACTGTCGCGAGAACCAAGCTTAAGATTTTCTATAAACTCAAGCTCAGCGCTAACAGACATATCGCAAAATTCCATAATATTCTTACCGCCAACCGTTACCGCCAAATACTCAGGTTTTAGTCTTTTTCCACCGCATTCGGGACAAGGTGACTCGGTCATATAGCTTTCAATTTCGTTTCTTGAGTAGTCACTTGTAGTGTTTTTATATCGCCTTTCAAGGTTGTTTATAACACCCTCAAATTCGCCGTAATAGGTACCTCCGCCATAATCGGTTGTGCGTGTTAATTTGATTTTTTCGCCCTTTGTACCGTAAAGTATAGCATCCTTTTGCTCATCTGTAAGATCTTTAAATGGGGTGTTGATATCAAATCCATAATGTTCGGCAACACCGCGGTAATACATTTCAGCTATTGTGGAAGAATCAGGGTTAAACCAACTGTTAACCCCCCAACCAGATGCCTTAATTGCACCATCGAGCAAAGAAGCGTCTTCATCGTTAATGACAAGGCGTGGGTTCACCTTCATAAACATACCAAGTCCTGTACAATGCGGACATGCACCAAAAGGACTGTTGAAAGAAAACATTGTAGGTGTAAGCTCAGGTATGCTTATACCGTGCTCATCGCAAGCATATGTTTGTGAGAATTGAAGTTCTTCCCCACCGATAACGTCAACCGCCACCAAGCCGCCCGAAAGTGCAACTGCGGTTTCAATACTGTCGGTAAGCCGAGATACAATGTCTTCCTTTATTACAAGGCGGTCAACAATAACTTCTATCCAATGCTTTTTGTTCTTTTCAAGCTTTATTTCTTCGGCTAAATCAAAAATATTGCCGTCAATTCTTGCCCTTACGTAGCCTTGCTTTTTAATGCTTTCAAGTTCTTTTTTATATTCGCCCTTTCTTCCCTTTACAATGGGTGATAATATTTGAATTTTACTGCCTTGCGGCAATTTCATAACCACGTCTACAATTTGGTCAGTAGTTTGTTGGGAAATTTCCTTACCGCAAACAGGACAATGCGGTACGCCAACTCTAGCATACAAAAGTCGCAAATAATCATATATTTCGGTAACGGTACCAACCGTAGAACGTGGATTTTTTGACGTGGTTTTTTGGTCAATAGAAATTGCAGGCGAAAGTCCTTCAATCACTTCAACGTTCGGTTTTTCCATTTGCCCCAAAAACTGACGGGCATAAGAAGATAACGACTCTACGTATCTTCTTTGACCTTCAGCATAAATGGTATCAAAAGCCAATGAGGATTTACCACTACCTGAAAGACCTGTAAAAACCACAAGCTTATCACGTGGAATTTCAACGTCTATATTTTTTAAGTTGTGCTCATTGGCACCCTTTATAACAATCTTTTCCTGAGCCAAAATATTAACCCTTTCTAAGTTTATTAATTTTATCCCTAAGTGTTGCGGCATACTCAAATTCAAGTATCTTAGCCGCTGCTTTCATTTCCTGCGTGAGCCGCTTAATTTCGGCTTCACGCTCAATTCTGCTCATCTTTGATACCGGTTTTCCTTCAACCTTTGTACCAATTTCCAAAACGTCATGAACTCCCTTAATAATAGTTTTAGGAACTATTCCGTTTTCTTCGTTATACTTCATTTGAATACTCCTACGGCGCAAGGTTTCCGAAATTGCCCGCTCCATAGAATTAGTTACGCTATCAGCGTACATAATAACCTGACCGTTAGCATTTCGAGCCGCTCTACCAATAGTTTGTACCAAAGATGTTTCACTACGCAAAAAGCCTTCCTTATCGGCATCAAGTATTGCAACTAACGACACTTCGGGAATATCCAAGCCTTCACGCAAAAGGTTGATACCAACTAGAACATCAAATTCTCCAAGTCGCAAATCACCGATAATTTCCATTCGTTCAATGGTATCAATATCATAGTGCATATATTTAACCTT
>JBGVDY010000109.1:0-2887 GCA_045119585.1 Acutalibacteraceae bacterium
TCCCCCGATAAAAAACAAAAAATCTCATAATTATCATGAGTGTGTTTTTTAAATAAATTAACGTCGGGATGTTCGGTATAATTCTTGTGTGCGTGAATAATCGGCTCCATATTTTTCACCTCATTTTTTAATATAGCAAAAAAAGTATATATTTGCAATAGTTTTTGGCTTTTTTTGTAATTTACTTAAAATATAAACTCAATTATACTATTTATGGAGGTATGAAAAATGGAAAATATTAAAATTTACGCTTTTTCAGATGAAGCAAGCCCAAATATTGATAACCAAATTGAAGCGCTTTTAAAGAACCGCTTATCCGGTATGGAAATACGTAACGTAGACGGTATTAACGTTTCCGATATTACAAGTCAAAAAGCGAAAGAAGTTAAAACAAAACTCGATGCTAACAGTCTTAAGGTTTGGTCTGTTGGCTCTCCTATTGGAAAAATTAATATCACTGATAATTTTAGTGACCATTTAGAAAAATTTAAACATACTCTTGAAATAGCCGAAATTTTAGACGCTAAAAACCTTAGAATGTTTTCTTTTTTTATCCCTAAAGAGAAATCGGCCGACCTCTACACAGAAGAAGTTTTTGAAAGAATTGGAAAATTTACAGAAATAGCAAAAGATTATAATATTATCCTTTGTCACGAAAACGAAAAAGGTATTTATGGTGATACCGCAGAGCGTTGCTTAGAAATTCATAGACGGTATCCTGTAATAAAAGCGGTATTCGATCCTGCAAATTTTGTTCAGTGTGGTGTTGATACATTAAAAGCGTGGGAACTTTTAAAAGACTACGTACACTATTTACATATTAAAGATGCTTTGGCGGACGGTTTTGTAGTACCCGCCGGCAAAGGAATTGGTAATGTAGAAAAAATTGCAAAGGACTTTATGGCACGCGGCGGCAAAAACTTCACAATTGAGCCGCACCTTACCGTATTCAGTGGTTTTGAGGCACTTGAAAACGGTGAAGAACTTAGAACACACTATAAATTTTCAAGCAACGATATTGCTTTCGATACCGCTTGTGAAAGCTTTAAAACTCTTTTGTGAGGAGGAAGATAAATGAAAATAGGTGCACAATTATTTACCGTAAGAGATTTTTGCAAAACTACTGATGATTTTGCAGAAACACTTAAAAAAGTTGCCGATATAGGTTATAAAACTGTTCAGGTATCAGGAACTTGCGATTATGACCCTATGTGGTTAGCAAATGAACTTAAAAAGAACGACCTTAAATGTGTTATTACTCATATAGCTAAAGATAAATTAATTGACGATGCTACGAAAGTTGCACTTGATCATAATGTTTTCGATTGTGATTATGTTGGTCTTGGCTATTATGCCTTTAACGGACCCAAAGAAGAGATTGAAGAGTTCGTAGAAACCTTTATGCCTGTTGCAAAAAGTATAAAACAACAAGACAAATACTTTATGTACCACAACCATTCAAAAGAATTTCAAAAAATTGATGGTAAAGTTATTTTAGAGCATTTAGCAAACCGTTTTCCCGCAGACACCATGGGCTTTACTTTAGATACCTATTGGGCGCAGTTTGCAGGCGCCGACCCTGCTTATTGGATTGAAAATTTGGCAGGCCGTGTACCCTGTATTCACTTAAAGGACCAAACCTTCGATCAAAAAATGGCGGTTGTAGGCGAAGGTAATATAAACTTTGAACGCGTATTTTTAAGCGCGCAAAAATCAGGAACAAAATATATGCTTGTAGAACAAGACAACTGCAACGGTGAAGATCCGTTCGATTGCCTTAAACGAAGCTATGAATATTTAAAATCAAGAGGTTTTGAATAATGAAAAAAATTAAACTTGGAATCATTGGAATTGGTAATATGGGCTCAGCTCATGCAAAAAACATACTCGAAGGCAAATGCCCTGAAATCGAGCTTTGTGCCATTGCCGATATCGACCAAAAAAGATTAGAATGGGCAAAGGGGCAAGGCTATGGAGATAACGTAGCCTACTTTAATGATGGAATAGCTATGTTAGATAGTGGTCTTATTGACTCTTGCTTGATTGCCGTACCGCATTATGACCACACCCCCCTTGCTATCGAGTGTATGAAACGCTCAATACACACAATGCTAGAAAAACCCGCAGGCGTTTACACAAAGCAGGTTATTGAGATGAATGCCGAAGCAGAAAAACATCCCGAAGTTGTATTTGGAATGATGTTCAACCAACGCACAAACCCTGTTTACGCAAAGCTTAGAGAATTGGTTAAATCAGGCAAATACGGCGAAATTCGCAGAACTAACTGGCTTATAACAAGTTGGTATCGCCCACAGGCTTATTATAATTCAGGCGGATGGCGTGCTACCTGGTCAGGCGAAGGCGGCGGTGTTTTACTTAATCAATGCCCGCATCAACTAGATTTATGGCAATGGATTTGCGGTATGCCTATAAAGGTAGATGCTCATATGCATTATGGCAAATGGCACGATATTGAGGTTGAAGACGATGTTACCGCTTATGTTGAATATGAAAACGGTGCAACGGGCGTATTTATAACTACAACAGGCGATGCTTTAGGTACAAACCGTTTTGAAATCCAAATGGATAAGGCTAAATTTGTTGTAGAAAACAATGCTCTTACCATGTGGGAATATGAAATGACCGAACAGGAATTTTCAAAAACCAACACCGCCCCGTTTGGCTGTGTTAATACCAAAAAAACAGAGGTTGAAATAGAGGGTGAAAACTTAGCTCACGTTGGCATATTAAACGCTTGGACCGATGCTATTTTACACGGCGGTGAGCTTATTGCTAACGGTAAAGAAGGAATTAACGGGCTCACCCTATCAAATGCAATGCATTTATCATCCTTCTTAGATAAAGAAATACTCCTTCCATTAGATGA
>JBGVDY010000110.1:0-10884 GCA_045119585.1 Acutalibacteraceae bacterium
CTGCGATACATCATGTAACGTATGTAAAGCTACAAGAACTATTACTCATACTTATAAGACTACAACAACCAAGGCTACAACTTCTAAGAACGGTAAGATAGTTAAGGCATGTAGTGTATGCAAAAAGGTATACAGCACAAAGACAATCTACTACGCTAAGAAGGTTAAACTTTCTACCGCAGAATATACCTATAACGGCAAGGCTAAGAAACCAAGCGTTAAAGTATACGATTATAAGGGTAATAAGATTTCTTCAAGCTACTACACCGTAAGCTACGCTTCAGGACGTAAGAATGTTGGCAAGTATAAGGTTACTATTAAGCTTAAGGGTAACTATAGCGGTACCTTAACTGCTTACTTCACAATCGTTCCGAAGGAAAGCAAGGTTGAAAAGCTCACCGCAGCTAAGAAGAGCCTTAAGGTTAAGATTAAGAAGGTATCTTCACAGGCTTCAGGTTACGAGATTCAGTACTCAACTTCCAGCAAGTTTAAGTCTGCAAAGAATAAGAAGGTAACAAGCTACAAGACTACAAGTGTTACTTTGAAGAGTCTAAAAGCTAAGAAGACCTACTATGTAAGAGTACGCACCTACAAGACTGTAGACGGCAAGAAGTACTATTCAGATTGGTCATCTAAGAAATCTAAGAAAACTAAATAGCTTAAAAAAGATCAAGGAGAAAATTTTCTCCTTGATCTTTTTTGCTTTAATCTTATTTATCACTTAAAGATTACTCGAGTTTGTTTAGAACGTTATTTTTTCACTTTACTTTGTCACCTTTGCAATTTAGCGTATGCAATATGCACCATCAAGTATTACTGTTTCGCCACAGATCATTTTTGCTTCGTTTGATAAAAGATATATAGCAAGTTTTGCGATTTCTTCGGTAGTTGAAAATCTACCATACGGAACACGGCTATGCTCCATAGGATCGCCATCATACCAGTTATTCATTTCAGTAGCAACAGGACCGGGAGCAATACCATTTATTGTAATGCCATCACTTGCAAACATTTTGCCCCAACCTCTTGTAAGGCCTGTTGCCGCATTTTTTGATGTTCCGTATGCACCGAAAACAGGTTCATAGCTTGCAGCCGATGTAATATTAAGAATATTGCCTTTTATATTATTTTTAAGCATATATTTTACAGCGGCTTGCATAGTGAAAAATACCGAACTAGTATTGGTTTTTATTACCGTTTCCCATTGTTCAACTGTTGTATTAAGTAAGTCGTTTTTATTCCATTCGCTTCGTTGTACAAAGACACCCGCATTATTTACTACAATATCTAAGCCACCTAAAATTTTAGCGACTTCGTTTATTTTTGTTTCGGCTAATTTAATATCAGATACATCCCATACCAGTGGAATTGCGTTTTTGCCTATTTTTTCTGCGGCTTCTTTTAGGGTTGCTTCTTTTCGACCTGTAATGATAACGTTACAGCCTACACTAGCTAATTCTTTTGCTATTGCAAAACCAATACCGCGACTGGCACCTGTAACTAGTGCTTTTCTTCCGCTCAACATATAAAACACCTCGTCTGTTATTCGCAAAATATTTTTTTAAGTTCCGCTAATTTAAACGCGGTAGGGGGAACAAAATGTGGAGTTTCTCTTTTGAGAGCAAGTTGTTTATTTTCTCCCATTGTATGATATGGCAAAAGTTCTATTTTTTCGGGTACGCCACATTTATCTAAAAAAGTTTTGATTAGTTGCATTTCTTCTACCGAATCATTAACATTTGCAATAACAGGTATTCTAATCCATATTTTAGCATTCAAGCTAAAAAGTTTTTTAAGGTTTTCTAAAATCAATTCATTACCTACACCGATGTATTTTTTGTGTTTTTCCGAGTCGAAAATTTTAATATCATAAAGAAATAAATCGGTATATGGTAGAATTTTCTCAAAATACTCAAATGGGACATTTCCTGCGGTATCTACTGCAGTGTGGATTCCGTTTTCCTTGCATTTTTTTAGAAGCTGCAAAAGGGAAGTTATTTGCAGCATGCATTCTCCACCCGAAAAGGTTACGCCACCGTCCGAATTTTCATAATATGGTTTATCTTTGATTATTTCGGTAAAAATTTCGTCGGTAGTATATTTTTTGCCCACAATTCTTCTTGCATCAACAGGGCAGAAAAAGGTGCACTTTCCACAAAAATCGCATTGGGTGAGTTTATATGGGCAAACGCTTTTGCATTTGCCGCAATTTATACATTTATTCTCGTAAAAAAGCATTTGTGGATTAGAATTCCAACTTTCGGGATTATGGCACCAAGCGCATTTAAGGTTACAACCTTTAAAAAATACGGTAGTTCTAATACCGGGGCCGTCTACAAATGAGTTGCGCTCAATATCAAATATTATTGGCATCATTTTTGACTAGTCCTTTCAATTACCTCATCTTGTAGGCAAGATTGAAGTCTGATGAAATAATCCGAAAATCCTGATACTCTTACACGAAGGTTTTTGTAATCTTCGGGTCGTACTTTTGCGTTTAGCAAATCTTCCTTAGAAACATAGTTTAATTGGAAATGCACGCCGCCGTTTTTAAAGTACGTTTCAAGCATATCTACTGTTTTTTCAAAGTATTCGTCATTTCTTATAAGTTGTTCATCAATCATAATATTGGTGACAGTGGTGCCACAACCAATTGCATTTGGGTCAGCTTTAGCAAGTGAATTAAGTAAAGCTGATAGACCGTTACGGTCGTGACCGCCGCTTTGTCCAAAACCAAACTTTAAGGCTTCGCCGGCAAATCTTCCGTCAGGTGTTGCACCCATTTTTTCGCCAAACCATTTATGATATGGGTTATAACCGATCAAATCACCTACAAGCCAATGATATCCGAAAACATTTGTTTTATCTTTCAAAAATTCATACAAGTCTTGATATAATTTTTGCGCAATATAATTTGAACGCTCGGTATCATTGCCAAAGAAATCGCCTTTATTTTTAATAAGTGTATAAAGGTCTTCGTTACCTTCCCAGTTTGCTTGCAATGCTTCAATTAATTGTTGCATTGTGATATATTTTTCGTCATAAACAAACTGCTTGACAATTATAATCGAGTCAATAACATTTGTAATACCCATAAGGGAAGGGGAAGCAATAATATAATCTGCAGGGCCTTGGGTTAAGCTCTTTGCTTTTTCTATTGTGCCACGGAAGAAAACACTTGATAGATAGTTTATATCCTTAGCGCGTTCGAGATTGAAATTATCGTCATATTGGAAGGCGAGAGTAAGGTCTGCGCAAATTTCTTTAAATAAAATGTCATAAAATTCTTCAAAGGTTTTTGCGTTTGTAATTTTATCGCTTTTTTTATGGAAAAGGGTGTCAAGCGGACGGGCAAAGTTTACTTTTGAAGTATCGGCGCTTATTCCACCTAAAAATGCCGGTTCGTTACAACCAACCGTTGTGTATCCAACAGCTTCCTCAAATGGGAAACCGCATATTTCGGTGTAACATTTAATTCTTTTTTCGTCATTTTGGAAAGCAATTCGCTTATGTGGGTCATTTCTTTCACAATCGAGCGCAAATTTGAAAACTTCTTTAGGTGTTTTTTTGGTCCAACGCAAAGTTACTTGTGGAATATAGGTTGGTAATTCTACAAGGCTTTCAAGTATAAGCTGAGATAAATCGTCATATCCGTCGCTACCGTCAGGTAAATATCCGCCAATACAAAAATGAGATTCACCGCCACGGGTGAAATTTCCTGAATTTATATTTGTTGCGGCTTGGAGCATTAAGAATAATTCTTGCAAATATTCTTTTGCTTCTTCTTTTGTAATAATTCCGTTTTCTATATCGTGTTTGTAGAAAGGTCTTAAATAGCGGTCAAGCGTTCCAACGCTATCAGGGTCGGCAGAGAAGCAAATATAAATACTTAATACAGCTTCATAAAACGAAGTTGGTGTATTTTCGGGTACATTGAGCAATGCTTTTGAAAGTTTTTCAAGGTTGCTTTTATATTCGGGGTTTTCAACCGTTTTTGAAAATTCCAAAGCTAAATTCGAGCATTTATGTGCCCAACCGATAAGTGCATGAGAAACGTTTTTTAATGCATTTAAAAATTCAATTTGTTCTTCTTCAAAATGTATTTTCAAGGATTCATCAATTTCTTCGATAATTCCCTTAATTCCTTTTTCTAATACTTTTTTATAGTCTGCAGTTGCGTGCTGCCATTCAAATGTTGAAAGATTATCAATCGGCTTTAAAAAATATTGAGCCTTTACTTGTAAGTAAGAGCTATGACCTAAACGGCGAAAGGCATCGCCTACGATAGAGCCGTTACAATTAAAAAAGCCTGTCATTTTTGAAAACTCTGTAATAACAGGTTGTTGATTTAAAATGAACTCACATAGTCTTTTAGATTCGCGTGCTTGGCGTGATAATGACGCATCCTGTGGGTCGTATTCTGTTGCGGTTGGATTGGCGTACATATCACCTGATAAAGTAAGCTTTGTTAATTCTTTGATTCTCTCATTCATAACCTTCACCTCGTTATATAAATAAACTTACCTGTATTTTATCATTAGAAAAATATAAAGTAAATGCACTATCGGTTTTATTTATACTTTTCGGTACTTTATATTGACTAAATTGTTATGATATGATACTATTTTAATGGTGATATTATGAATAACGACTTTATAATAACTAATATTTCTCGCATTATATTTGTTGGAAAAGATGAATTTAAAGAGCCAATCTTAAAATTTAGTAATGATTCTCTTGTAACAAACGAATTAATATACTCCTTATCGGGTAATTCTTCGGTAAAATTTAATGGTTTAACCCTTCTTCGAGAAAAGGATACAATAAATTTTTTGCCTAAAGGAAAAACTGATGAATATATTGTCGATAACCATATAAAAATAGAATGTATAGATATATTTTTCGACACTGACAAGCCTATTTCAGACGTTGCTTTTATTTGTAAAGTACAAAATAATATACTTATTGCAAATCTTTTTAAGAAAATTTTCTCGGTATGGGTTGCTAAAAACGAAGGCTATTATTTTGAGTGTATTTCGCTTTTATATAAAATTTTTGCCGAGATGGAAAAAGAGAGTTATATCCCTGAAAAGCAATATAAACTTATAAAACCTGCGATTGATTTTATTAGCGAAAACTTTTTAAATGAGAAAATAACTATTGATAAACTAACTGGGTTATGCGGTATAAGTGAATCATATTTTAAAAAACTTTTTATTAAAAAATTTGGTATTCCGCCGATGAAGTATATAATTCAACTTAAAATTAACTATGCGTGTGATCTTTTAAAATCCGAGCTGTATACAGTTTCCCAAGTTGCAAACATTTGCAACTATAGTAATATGTATTTTTTTAGTAGGCAATTTAAGGAATATATTGGTATTTCACCATCGGATTTTTTTAAAAAATACAAATCTTCTAAAAAATAAAAAACTATCTATAAAAAATAAAGACTAAAGGAAAAAGGAACACGAAATTGGGGTGGTTCAAATCGTGCTTCCTTTTTTTATCCTTTATACTACAATTATTAAGCCTAAACTTTTATATTAATGAAAATTAAATTAACAATCTAAGTACCTGATATGCTGTGGCGGTTAAATTTTTGTATGCATTATTTTGGTCTAGCGCTTCTTCAAGTGTTGTAACACTTCTTAAAGTGGGGAAGAATGCATCTATTCCGTGGCTATTGCAAACCTCTGCATCATCCGTAACACAACCCGAAAAAGCGATTACCTTTTTGCCGTATTTTTTTGCAAGCTTGGCAACGCCTATAGGTGCTTTACCCATAACTGTTTGTGAGTCTAATCTTCCTTCACCCGTTACCACAATATCTGCATTTTTTATATCCGATTCAATATCCATTTCTTTTAGGATAATATCTATGCCTGATTTTAATGTGCTGTTTGTAAAGGTTAAAAATGCAAATCCCAAACCGCCTGCCGCTCCTGCTCCTGCGTGGTTTTTGTCGGCTTTTTGGGATACTGTTTTTGAAATTTTGGCGTAATTTTCAAGCCATAGATCCATATCTTTTATCATTTCGGAGGTGGCACCCTTTTGCGGACCAAATACTGCGCTACAACCGTTTTCACCGCAAAGTGGATTTGTAACATCGCAAGCAATGCTAAAGGTACACTCTTTAAGTTCCGGTAAAATATTATTTGTTTTAATTTTATATAAATCTTTAAGACCTTTTGCGCCAAGTGAAATAGGTGTATTATTTTTATCTAAAAATTCATATCCTAAAGCGGTAAGCATTCCAACGCCGCCGTCATTTGTGGCGCTTCCACCTATACCAACAATAAATCTCCGACAACCTTTATTTATGGCGTCTTTTATAAGTTCACCAACACCGTAGGTGGTGGTTTCTAAAGGATTTCTTTCATTTTCGGAAATTAGCGTTATTCCCGATGCTGACGCCATTTCTATAACCGCTGTATTAGTGGTGTTTAAAATGCAATATTCAGCAACTACAGGGTTTAATAATGGACCTTTAACTTCTAATTTGTGTAATTTTGAATCGGCGCATTCGGCTAAAGCTTCAACTGTACCCTCACCGCCATCGGCTAAAGGCTTTACAACTACATCTGCATTGCTATCTAACCTATAGATTGCATCTTTAACAGCATTGCCTGCTTGTAAGGATGAAAGACTTCCTTTAAAGGAGTCTATTGCAATAACAATTTTCATTTTAGTCACCTTACGATTTTATTAAGGTAATTTATTACCTGCGGCACGATAAATTTCATACCATTCTTCACGTGTAATATTAATTTCACTTGCCTTTATAGAATCGGTAAGGCGGGTAAGGTTGGTAGTCCCTGTAACCGGTTGCATTTTAGCAGGATGTCGAAGGAGCCAAGCAATAGACAAGGCGGTTTTTGAAACACCATACTTATTACCAATTTTTTCTAACGCTGCGTTGAGTTCGGGGAATTTATCGTTGTCAACAAAACAACCCTCGAAAAAGCCGTACTGCATTGGTGACCAGGGTTGAATTGTGATGTTATTAAGTCGGCAAAAATCTAGCACACCGCCGTCACGAACTGTAGAAGATTCGTTATACATATTTACGTTTATGCCTGAGTCTATCATTGGGGTATGCATAACACCAAGCTGCAACTGATTAGCGCAGATTGGCATATCAAGGGCATTTTGCAACAGTTGTATTTGGTATGGGTTTTGGTTAGAAACGCCGAAGTTACGCACCTTTCCGCTTTCTTTAAGATATGAAAATGCGCGGGCCACTTCTTCGGGCTCCATAAGAGCATCAGGGCGATGAAGAAGTAAAACGTCAATATAATCTGTTCCAAGCCTTTTAAGACTTCCGTCAACTGAATTTACAATATGGTCATAAGAAAAATCGTACATACCTTTGCGAATACCGCATTTGGTTTGAATAATAACCTTTTCTCGCATTGAACCATTTAGCGCTTTACCAAAAACTTCTTCACATTTTCCCGCACCGTAAATATCGGCATGGTCAAAGAAATTTGCGCCAAGCTCAACCGAAGTATTAATGAATTTTGATATCTCGTAATCAGTCATATTACTTATGCGCATACAGCCTACAGCAATGGTAGGTACCTGTAATCCGCTTTTACCTAAATTAATAGTATACATAAAATCATTCCTTTTTAATTATTTTTAAAATGCACAAAGGGGAGAGCACACATTTATTCAAAGGTGAAAGAATAAAGATGGCAGTCTTCTAAAGTGAATTTAAGTTTTATTTCTTTGCCGACAAGGTCACTAAGAGATTTTTGGAAATCAATTTCACGGTTTACTGCGTTGCCGAATAAAATTCCACTATCGTAGCCTTCAATGGCGTTATTGTTTTTATCTAAAATTTCAATTTTTAGACCACCTGATGCTGAAGTTGCGAAGTTAATATTTAACTTGCTGTTTTCTAAAACAAAAGGCTTTGTTATAACGGTGCCGCTATCATTTCCTGAGAACCAAGAGAAAAATCCGTCAAGTCTTATTGTGTATCGGCAAAAATCAACCTTTTTAACACGGTAACCCTTGCCGATATAAAGCGAAATTTCATTGGGCGCGCCATCCATATCGGGTTCGGTTTCTATAAGACCGTAGCAAGGGAAGTTACCGCCGTACCACCAGTCTATACCACTATCATAATCAGACTTTACAAATGCTGTTTTTGAAAGATTGAAGTTTACACCATCACGAGAAAGCATAATTCCTACATCCGAAATAGCGGTACCGCCCCTGCCGTAGCGCTCGATAATACCTTCACGCTCTTTAGAGTACGCCATTTTTTTGAAGTTTGCCTTTTCGGGTGCACGGTCGCAGTAACGCATAGGAAAGCCTAGGTAAGTGCCTGAGTTTCGGTAATAATCAACAACTTGGTTTGTGTAAAGCTGAACATTATTTGGAATGCCATCAATATGAAGAAAATCAACAAATTCCCATTTTCTGAAATCCTTACTTACAGCTAGGCGGATATCGCGGATATCGTTGGTTTCATCAACGTCAGCAATACCGTTTGCAAGGCTTCCGTCAGGGTGGTGAAAGCCACGGAAATACAAGCGGTACTGTTTCTCCTCTTCAGACCAAAAAACGACGTTAAAGGAGTCGAAGGTGCCGTTTACGTCTATTCTTTCTACGTACTTAAAATCAAAACCGTCTGCGCTTATGTAGTAATCAAGAACATCGGTTGCTTGGTCGCGTACAAGGGCTTTATATTTCTCTTGCGGATTACAGTCGGGATTTTCGTCATAATAAATGGTGAAGGTATCTATATTTCTGCCGTTATCACGATAGAAAACAATGTTATTGTCTTTAGAACCATTAAACTCATATTTATAAACGTTGATTTTTGTGAATTCTTTACCGTCTTTGCTTTCGGCAACGCAAATAAAACTACGGTCTGCAATACTGTTGTCTTCATAAACGAAACCGTTTTGTCCCCAAGCACGATAATACATACGGTAGCCGTCATCTACCTTAATTATTCGGGCGTAAGCGTTATGTACACCGTCCCACTCGTCATTACAAGCAAGGGCAATATTCTTTCTTTGCAAAGCGTGCTGAAAAACGGTTATATTATTGCAATTTTCAATATCTGAGTTATCCCAACATAAAAATCTTTGCATTTTTACCGACTCCTTTTTGTTAATATAATTATAGCAACGTACTAACATATTTTCAAGGTAAAAAACTACATAAGATATTTGATTTTTCAATAGTAAAAAATAAAAAATCAGCCACTATTTAAAGTGACTGATTTTTTAACTTTATTAAAGGATAAGTTTATTTATTTGATTGAATATCTTTGTGTCGTATCATCGCTATAATTATTGAGCAAATGGTCAATATATCCCCAATTGCTGAACCGTAAGCGTGGCTTAAAAGGTTGTATACAAACCAAAAAGGCGAGCCTAAAAGTGACACTCTTCTAATAATCTTTTCATTAGTTATCCAAAATGCGCTTGTATGTAAAAGAACACCTGTTAGTGAAAATAAATCAAGATAACTTTTATTTATAAGAGCAATAGTAATACCTGCTGCTACCATTGCTATTGTTACAAAAGCTATAATTAACTTTTTATTCTTTTTTACAAATGCGGTATCTTTATTGCCTGCAATTACTGATGATAATGCGCCCAAAATATCTAACACAGCGCCCGAAAATGCCCCTAATAAAATATACTGCAATATATAAAGGCAACGGGATATAACATTAACTATAATAATATTTTGTCGCTTTTTTTGTTGGTAGCTTAAAAGAAAGGTTATTACAGCAAGACAACCTATAATTTGTGGGATAACAGGCAACATAAAAACTCCGTAATTATTTTAAAACTTCAGCTACTTGCTTTTCGATTTTTTTGGCTTTTCTATCCTTTATATACCATGGCAAGTAAACAAGAATAAATAATGCTGTGATTGCTGCTGTCATAATTAAAAGACGTAAAGCAAAATTAGGCGGAAGAATATCTAAAATTGATGGTGTATCTTCAGGACGTGCCATAAATAGATAGTTGGCACCCGGACCGATAAGTCTGTTCGCAAAATATGCTATTACCGCTAAAATAATCAAGCCTATGTACGCTTTTAAGAAAGATTTTTTGTTTGGACGCATTTTATGTACAAAAATCATATAGAAAATTGCAATAAAGCATACTAAATGTTCTGCCCAGAATTGATAATAGCGGAACCTTGTGGGACCTGTATAGGAAATAACCGTTGGGGTGATAAGAGCGAAAATTGAGCTTGTAAGCGCCCAAAAATAGCATAAATCAAATAGTGTTTGTGATTTGCCTATTACCATATAACTTCCAAATACTGCAACCCATCCGCATACAGTAATTGGTAGGTGATCTACAGGGTTGGGGCCTAATGATGGCATGGCAATAAGGCGCCAGTAGTATGACATTTCACTAATTATTAAAGTGAAAGCAATTATGTAACGAAAAACAATTTCGTTTTTCATATTTTTTATGTTTTCGCGAAAACGGTAAATAAAAAAGATAATTAGTGCTGTAACTATAATTGGTAAAAAGTGAGCTAGTGAAAAATTAGTGAATTCAATATTTTCACTTTTGCCAAAAAAATATTTTAAAAAATCAAGCATTTTTTCTCCCCCAAGAAATAAACTTTATATAATTATAGCATATTCGACAAGAATTGACAAGCAAAATAAAATCCCCTTACCAAAATAGGTAAGGGGAAACTTTTTTATAAACTTAATTTTTTAACGTTTATCTTTGTACACGGCCCGAACCGTCGCCGCCTGCAAGCTTTTCAACCTCGGGAACGGTAACCATGTTGTAGTCACCCTCGATAGAGTGCTTGAGAGCGGAAGCCGCAACAGCGAACTCAACCGCGCCCTGAGTGGTCTTGCCGTTCATAAGGGAGTAGATA
>JBGVDY010000111.1:0-3099 GCA_045119585.1 Acutalibacteraceae bacterium
ATTGATAAACCGCTTACCGATAACGAACAAGATTTAAAAACTATTGTTAGTTGGGTAGATAACGGTGCTCATATTTGTTCGTCTTCAAGTCTTCGTTATAAAAAATCATTAGAAGTATATTACGCGAATAACTACGAATTAGGAAAAATCAGATACATATTAAGCCCTATGGCGAAGTATTGGGAAACGTATGGTATGCACGCTATTGAGCAAATGTTTCCACTTTTAGGCGCAGGTTTTGAATGGGTGCAAAATTTAGGTACCTACGAAAAACCTATGGTGCATCTTCACCATAAAAACGGCTGCGACGTAGATATGCCCATGGGCTATGGTTTCCAAATGAACGGTGTCACCATTATGGCTGAACACGGGTGTCAGGTTGTAAATGATGGTGATTCATATTATTGCTTTAAAAAGCAACTTAATGAATTTGTGAATTTCTTACGTACGGGTAAACATCCACATCCTTTTTCGGATACTGTTGAGATGGCGAAAATTGTAATTGCAGGTATTAAAAGCCGCGAAGAAGGCGGACGTAGAGTATATCTTTCAGAAATTAAAGAACGATAATGCGAGGAGAATATCATTATGGATATGAGAAAAAGCAGGGTTTTAAGAAAAATGCGAAACGGCGAAATGGCTATTTGCGCAAAAATGAATTTATGTGACCCACGCGGTGTTGAAATTGCAGCTATGTGCGATTACGATTGCGTTTGGATTGATATGGAGCACGTGCCTAACGATTATGCAACTATAGAAAACTGTGTGCGTGCAGCAAAGATTTATGATTGCGATGTATTAACACGTGTAGCAAAGGGAAGCTATAATGATTTTATAAGGCCGCTTGAAGCTGATTCGACAGGTATTATGGTTCCACATCTTATGAGCTTTAAGGAAGCTAAAGAAATTGTGTATTTTACTAAGTTTCATCCTGTTGGCAGAAGACCTTTAGACGGCGGTAATGCTGACGGTAAGTTTTGTTTGGTTGACCCACTTGAATATTTAAAGCAAGCGAATGAAGAAAGATTTGTTGTAGTGCAAATTGAAGACCCTGAACCGCTTGCGGAATTAGAAGAAATTTGCGCACTAGATGGAATCGATATGATTTTCTTCGGTCCTGCCGATTTCACACAGGGGCTTGGAGTGCCTTGCGATTTTTCGGATGAGAGAGTAGCCCAAACGAGAAAGCTTGTTGCAGAAACAGCACGAAAATATGGGAAATTTGCCGGTACGACAGGAAGTGCTGACAATATTGGTGAATTATATGATATGGGTTACCAATTTGTAAATATTACTGCAGACGTGGTGGCACTTGCTAATAATTATCAATCAATGCTAAAAAAAGCAAAAACCAATATAGAAAAGAAATAAATTTAAAGCGGTTGAAATCAGTCGACCGCTTTTTTCTTTTTTTAAAAACTTTTTATATTAAATTACTAATTATGGCGGAAATTTTTAGTGAAATTTTGTAATAACTGTTGACATTGATTATGAAAAATTGTATAATTATTGATAGTAATATGCTTAAATTAATTAAACTGGTTAATTGTGTAAAAAACATTCTTTTGTACTATAAAAACTGATGTTTTTGAGCCTGAAATGGCAGTAAATTAATTTGTTAATAATTATTTTCGGTATAAATTTGAAAGGAGATTTTTATGAAAAAGAAAATCTGTATGTTATTGAGTCTTTTACTCACATTCTTGATTGTATTTTCTGCATTTACCGTTGCTTTAGGCACTGTTTCTGCTGAGGGACAAGAAAAGTCATATTTTGTAAGAGCAACAGGCGATGACAGCAAAAAAGGTAATTCAATGAATAACGCGTTGAAAACCGTCGGAAAAGCTATTGAATTAGGAATTGCCGCAGGTCTGGGCGAAGGTGATATCCTTAAAGTTAGGACTGTAGGCGAAGATGCTATTACTTGGCTTGCTTCAGGCAATCAGTTGCCGTCACATAACTTTAAAGTTGTTATTGACTCAAACGCCGCTGCTACTGTTGGTACAGTAGGCGATGGCACAGCCGTTATTTTTGGCGGTGACGTTGAGTTTAATAACATCAAGGTTAATTTTGGTAGTTCTCTTGCTAATATTACAGCAAACGGACATAGCGTTACTTTTGCCGATGCTTCAAAATTTGTAGGCTCTGAAGGTATGTGCGGTTTCAATATTGGTAACACCAACGTTGATACAACCTATTCTAAGCCGGTTACTGTTGTTTCAAATATTCCAATAAATAATTTCGGGTTAGGTAATATTAACGGAAACGTTGTTTACAATGATAAATTAGACGTTAAATATAATGCTTTTGCAGGCACCCCCGTATTTTCTTTAGGTGCTGCAGATGGCACAACCACATTTAACTCTATCGCAAATTTGGAAATCAAAACTGCAACATCTATTACATTTGCTAATGCTGATAAGGCAACGTTTGGCGCAAATGGTGCTTTGCAGGTTTTGAATGCAACCTCAAATAAAATCGCCTTAACTGATTTAGCAGGCATTGATGCTACAAAACTTTGGGTTATCAATAACGAAATTGGTGTTGCATCATTGATTGCTCCAACCGATGTAAAAGGCAAGTTTGCAGTTGATACAGTTAATTTCTACGACATAAAAGCAGTAGATGCTAATGATGAAACCAATATTGTTGAGTCTGTTGATGGTTTTTTAACCCTCCCTGCAGGTGTATGGAATCTTACATCTAAAAAAGTTCCGCAACAAGCTACTTACTATATTAAAGCTGATGGTTCCGGCGATGGCACTTCGGTTGAATCTCCATTAAGCACTCTTTCAGCTGCTGTTTCAAAAGCACTTGCTGATGGTTATATGGCAGGCGATGAAGTAACAGTAAAAGTAGTTGGTACTGATAGAGTTATTATGGATTCCCCTGTTCCGGAGCATCTTTTCAAGCTTATTGTTACATCGAATACAGGAAAAGAAGCTACTGTAGGTAATACAAGTGGTGCTGCAACATTAGGCGGTGATACCGAATTTAAAAATATTAAAGTATACTTCGGTGGCGACACAGCTGAATCTAAGTATCATAACTTCTGTTGTGCAGGTCATAACATTACCTTTGGTGAGGGCGCTTCTTATG
>JBGVDY010000112.1:0-1819 GCA_045119585.1 Acutalibacteraceae bacterium
ATTTAAAGTGCCGTTTGCGTATCATTAGGGTCACCGTTCCGAGCCAAGTCATATTCCTTTGACCAATCAAGGTCACGGTATTCTTCACCGCGTGGATCTGTTTTTATATCCAATATAGATAAATGGTTGTGGTAATCAATAATTGGAAGCTTTACCACATATTCATATAACGTTTCAGATATATCAGAATTCAAAAGATTCATATCTCTAAAAGCTCCTTGAAATATATTATAATTTATTATACAATGTATTCGCTACATTTTAAACGCATTATTTGATAAATTTATATGGTATTCGATTATTTGGAGGATTATATGAACGATATCCGATTTGATGCAAACGATAATATTGAATTGATTAATATTGGTTTTGTAAGTGTTATACGAGACAAAGACTACACCTTTGAATATAAAAACGGAAAGGACCGTTATTCATTAATTTATGTTGAAAACGGTGTTTTAAAATATGATTTCAAATACAAGAAGATTACAGTCAATAAAGGAGATGTGATTTTTGTTCCAAAAAACATTCCTTACAAAACCAAATACTTAAAAAACAATACCACAATCAAAATCCTACTTTTTGATATAACTAAAAATAATTCACCTTTTCTTTTCGAAAAATACTTTGTTGATAATTCACCGGAATTTTATCAAATTTTTAATTCACTCACGTCACCAAAAGTAAATAATGTATTTTATTTAAAATCTAAATTGTATGAAATACTATACCTTCTTCAAAAAAAGAACTATGGTGCACCTAAAAAGTATCAAGGTATAACCCCTGCAATAAAAGAAATTCATGACAATTATCAAGAAAATCATAAGATACTTTATTATGCGCAAATATGTAAAATGAGTGAATCAAATTTTAGAAAATTATTTAAAGAGTATACCGGAAAATCTCCAATAGAATATAGAAACGATATTAGGATTTCCATGTTTGAAAAATTAATGGAAAGCCGAGAATTCACAGTTAGCGAAGCGGCATATTTGGTTGGTTTTAACAATATGTCGTTTTTCTATGAGACTTATAATAAGTATAAATCCCTTGACGATATATAAATATGTAAATTGGAAAGTTTCAATAGCATATTCCATTTAAAAAATACACAAACATTTGATCAAAACATCACCCCCAAGGGTTGCTTTTTATTTTTATAAGAGTATAATTAAATTATATTAAAAATAGGTGGCGAGTATTTTGAAAACCAAAAGCCTTGATATGACCAAAGGGCCTTTATTCAAAAAAATAATTATTTTTACAATACCTATAATATTATCCAATGTTTTGCAGTTGCTGTTTAATGCGGCGGATATAGTCGTTGTTGGTCAGTACTGCGGAAGCTTAGCTGTTGCCGCTGTTGGTTCAAACAGTTCAATTGTAGGCTTACTTGTCAACGTTATGCTGGGTCTTTCTGTAGGTACCGGTATTATAACTGCACAAGGCATTGGTGCAAAAGATTTTAAAACAGTTAAAAAAACCGTCCACACATCAATACCAACCGCACTTATCGTAGGCGGTTTATTGTCGATTGTGGGCTTTTTCTTTTCAGGAACTATTTTAAAGCTTATGGACTCTCCCGCAGATGTTCTCCCCCTTGCCACTACATATCTTAAAATTTATTTTTTAGGTGTAATTTCTAATAGTGTTTATAACTTCGGCGCGGCAATTTTAAGGGCTGCGGGCGATACAAAATCACCTCTTATTTTTTTAACTGCTTCGGGCGTTTTAAATGTTTTGCTAAATCTAATTTTAGTAATTGTTTTTAATTTAGGTGTTGCAGGTGTAGCAATAGCCACCACCGCTTCGCAAACTC
>JBGVDY010000113.1:0-3304 GCA_045119585.1 Acutalibacteraceae bacterium
GTTTCAGTGATATTATATTCGCCCTTAAAACTCGCAAAGCGAATATAACTTGGACTTTAGTCCAAATATAACTGCGAAGCAATATAACTCGCCTTTGGCGAATATAACTGAGGCGCACTTCCTTACGGAGTGCGCCTCTTAAAAGGTGAGTTTTTTAATTAAGTCTATTTTGTTTTCTTATATAATTTAATTATTGGATTAGACAAAATTCCGGTTTCTTGCAAGCAATAATCACGTGTAAAACTTTTATCATTTATGCTCCAAGACCATGGACCTATGTAATTATCAGGGTCGGAAATACGCTTGTTGTGTATAGGTCCAAAAGCGTTATTACGGTTGCCGTAGCACAAAAATTCTATTTCGTGGTTTCCTGCGTTAAGCGGAACGGTTACCTTGAATGGTGATAACGAAATAAGCTCGGCTTTTTGGTTATCAACAAAAACTCTTATACAATGTGCACCAAAATCTTCTACACAAATTTCTGCAATACATTCTTCGCAAATTAATTCGGTTTTATAAGTGATATTTCCGCTATAGAAATGTAATCCCTGTTCACTAAGCGGTTTGAAACTAATTTTATCTGTGTTTTTGGGAAGTAACGTGATTGTTCCACCGTTTATTTCAGTTAAGAAATCACCCAAAAGATAGCACGGCTCTATTTGACGAACCTCATTAAAAGGCAATGTTATTTCTAAAATATTTCTGCCATTTAGAGTATTTGGTAACGCGATTTTTTCTATATCCTCATCAACAAAGAATCCGTCAACTTTACCATCAAGTTCCTTACCGTTGAATATATATTTACATTCATTTGCGCGTTCTGTTGCAAAGAATAAGCCTTGCATTTCTTCTTCGCAAACAAATTCAAAGCGTAATAAAACATTAGCTGTCTTAGGATTTTTAACAATATAAGGTTGTGCTTCGGTAGGATAAATCCCAAGTTTTTTATAAAGCAACGCGTTTTGTTCGAAAATAGTTTTAGGCTCGTTATATTGTTCTCCATTAACAGCCACACTGCAAATATCCATCATGGCACAGTTTTCTTCACCCAGGGTATATTTTGCATCATCTACAAGGATTGTTTCATACGGTGTTTCAACAGTTTCTTTTTCCTTGCTTTCTGTTAGACGGTTTTCAAGCTTTAAAAGAAGGCTATCGTTTATGTACCAATCTTTATAAACAAAGGTTTTACCGTTTTTGATTTCGTAATCGGCTTTTTCGGTTTTACCACTTAAAGTATTAAAGATAGTAACGCCAAATTCACCATTTATTTCGATAACTGTCTTTCTCGGGGTGGTACTGCTTCTTTTCTTAACAGTTTTACCCATTCTTTCGGCTCTTGCTACAAAAAGCCAATAACCATTTTCATCTTGGCTTAAGCGGTAAATCTTCTTATTTTCTTCATTTTCGGAAGTGATTTTCACAGTTCTAAAAGGTTCGAGTAAGTTTATTAGTTCGTCTTTTTCTTTTGCTATTAAAGAGTGATTATATAATTCTTCTAAACCGTTACTTTTTCTGCCGTCAATATATTCGGGACAACAGGAAGTGAAAATAACCTTACCGCCATTTGCCATAAACTTTTCTAAAATATCAATAGTGGTTTGTCTTAATGTTTTAACGGGCGGAACTATAACAACTGAATATTGCATAGAACCTACTGTAAGCTTGTTTTCGCAAACTATCTTTTGTGAAAGTATATCTGCTTCGTTAAGGAAATCAAAATCAATATTTGAATATAGCAAGTTTTCCATTAGGGTTTGTATGCTGTCTTCAAAATGCTTAATATCAGCTTCCGATTTTGTTTTTTCACCACCAACAAGCATTACGCTCTCAAGCGGGTGAATTACAGCAACGTCAACCAAATCTTTTGTTCCTTCGAAAGCTACGTTTATTCTTGAATAATGGTCTTCTAAATATTTAAATTCCTTATACCAAGGTGACTGATAATTAAATGATGCGGGATAATCACGTTTTGCGCACCCTTTCATTGAATACATTGAAAGGTGGGGAACTCTATGTGATACACCCATTACAGCCTGCCAGTCGCCCTGCATTTTAAGACATTTAAAATCGAAATCCCAACCTGTAACGCCGTATAGTTCGGATAACATGCTCTTTTTACCATATTGGCGAACTATTGACTGAACCTGCTTAGCGGTTAAAAACTCTCTAAAATCGTAGAGCATATCTATACCCGGTATATCAAAATAGCGATACATACGCATTATATCGCCACCCCAACAAAGTTGTGGGAAAAGTTCTTCTTCTTTCATAAGGTGACCGCAAAATTCAATACCTTGCTTTTCGGTGACATTATGGATTTGCTCAAAAAATGCTTTTTTAAATAGTTCGCTTACGTGGTTGAAAAAATCATATCTTTCGAAAGAATGGGTTCCTTTTTCATCCCATACAAGCTTAGGAAGGCACTCAACAATATCGTAGCCATATTCCGCTTTAAAGCTTTCAGGGAAAGAGTAGGTCCAATAATAAACACCTATTCCTCTATTGGTTTCATCTAATTGTTCGGTAGGACCAAAACGTGGCTCATCGGTAAAAATTGTGGGTATGGTTTTGCCGTATTCGGAACCAAATTTTTCAAAGTATTGATTATGAGTTAATTTTATAAATTCCCCTATTGCTTCAGGCTGTAAATAATCTACGCTTGTTTGGTAATTGAATCTTTCGCTAGGAGCGTCGGTTTTTGAATATGCATAATATTTAATATTTTCAGCGTTTTCGGTAAAACCTATTTTTTTGTACTGTTTTAAAAAACCTTCAGAGTCAAACAAAACATCATAACAACCTACAAGGTAAGGATTGCCTTCTTTAAAGGCTTTTAGTGAATCTTCGCAAAACTCAGGCAGATATTCTTCTTTACAGGTGATAAACAATTTGCGTTGTCTGTATTTTGGCGTTTTTGTGACAAAACCGCCCGCGAAACCTGAGGGCCATCTGTCTTCATCATAAAGGCAAGCGTTCATTCCGATTTTTTTTGCGTGATTTATACATTCGCCTACACAAGAAAAATATTCATCACTTAAATACTCGGTTTCCATACCTGCGCGTGGATGCATATAAAATCCGCCGAATCCCATTTCTTTAAAAACGTCAATTTGTTTGCAAAGTCTTTTCTTATCAAGTTTTCCGTTCCAAGACCAAAACGGTGCGCCTTTATATTCTTTTGACGGCTTTTCAAATTGTTCTTCGCAAGTTGTGTTATTTTTGTAAATCATAATATCACCTTATTTATTTTTGATTTTTTGTTTATAGATTTAAATGTGGTTTTTGCGGTATTTTATGGGTG
>JBGVDY010000114.1:0-5311 GCA_045119585.1 Acutalibacteraceae bacterium
TCTATTGGGTTTTGGCAGCATTACATTTTCTTGTATTACATCGCCTTCTTCACAGCATCTGCCGGCAATAGTGGCGCAAAAATCGGTCTTTTCGCTTGCGCGGTTGGCAAGAAGCACGGTATAGGGCGATTCATAAAGTGTATAACGTGGATTATCGGTCATACCGCCGTCAATCGATACATAATTCTTGTATCCCGTAATCTCTTTTACCGAGCCTACACTATATAGGGTAAGACCTGCATCTGCTACAATACTTCTGCCGGGCTCCATTGCGATTTTGGGGATTTCCAGCCCAAAAGCGTTAGACTGCTTCTTTAAAATCTCGGCAATCTCAGCTATTTTTTCGGTAAAGCTGATTTTTGGGTCACTCTCAACATATCTAACACCGAAACCGCCGCCTAAATTTAAAATGCGCGGAGTATAGCCATAGGTGTTTTTAATGTCCTTTATAAAACGGAACATCAATTCACTTGCAAGGTCAAAAGGCTCGCTTTCAAAAATTTGAGAGCCTATATGACAGTGAAAACCTGCAAAATCAATATTTTTGAGCTTTAATATTTTTCCTACAGTTTCTTTTGCTTGATTTGTATCAATTGCAATACCGAATTTAGAATCAACGTTGCCTGTTGAGATTTTTTCGTGAGTGTGGGTGTCAATACCGGGGGTTACTCTTAACAAAATCTTTTGAGTAATGCCTTTTTTAGCGGCAATTTTTTCAATTGCGAAAAGCTCTTCATTACTATCTGCCACAATGCATCCAACACCATTTTCCATAGCAAAAGCAATTTCCATATCGGTTTTATTGTTGCCGTGGAAAAAGCAGTTTTCCATTGGGAAGCCTGCGGAAAGTGCAGTATATATTTCGCCCATAGACACAACGTCTATATTTAGCCCCTCTTCTTTTGCAATGCGGTAAATTTGCTTGCACGAAAAGGCTTTTGAAGCGTACTCAGGGCAAGAGCCTTGAGGAAAATATTTTGCAAAGGCGGTTTTATATTCGCGCATATGCTCACGGATTTTATTCTCATCCATAAGGTAGAGCGGTGTACCGTATTTTTGCGCTAGTTCTACCGTGTCGCTACCTGCAAAACAAAGATGACCGTCATGGTTTATTGATAAATTATCGCAAATCATTATTTGATTCCCTGCTTTTCCATTTCATTATATAAAACCTGGCGGTTTGCATCTTCCATTGGTGTTAAAGGTAGGCGTAAATAATCTTCACAGAAGCCCATTTTAGCCATTGCAGCCTTTACGGGAATGGGGTTAACTTCACTAAATAGCGCATCAACAAGCGGTATAAAGTCAAGCTGCATTTGAGCCGCCTTTTGTACGTCGCCTTTGAAAAATGCTTCGCACATTTCAACACATTCGGTTGGCAAAAGGTTAGAAAGCACTGAAATACAACCTTTACCGCCCAAGGATAATACGGGTATTACTTGGTCATCGTTGCCTGAATAAATATCAATCTTATCGCCGCAAAGGTGAGCGGTTTTCGCAATTTCAGAAATATTACCGCTTGCTGCCTTAAGACCTACAATGTTTGGATGTTCTGCCAAAATTGCTACTGTTTCGGGCTTAATTGAAACGCCGGTTCTTGAAGGTACGTCATAAAGAATAACAGGTACCGTAGATGCATCGGCAATAGAAGTAAACATTTTAATAAGTCCTTTTTGCGTAGCTTTATTGTAGTAAGGTGTTACAACCAAAATAGCATCAGCACCTGATTCGCAAGCGCAACGTGTTAAATCAAGTGCGTAGTTAGTGTCGTTAGAGCCTGTGCCTGCAATAACGGGCACTCTACCATTTACGTATTTTACTGCAAAATCAATGGCATCACGGTGCTCGTCATCACTAAAGGTAGAAGCTTCACCTGTGGTACCTGCAACAACAAGCGCGTTAATGCCTTGTTCAATTTGCCAGTCAATAAGGCGTCCAAAAGCATCATAATCAATGCCGTTTTCGGTAATAGGGGTAATAAGGGCGGTTGCCATACCCTTAAAAACTGTTTTTTTCATACTTGTTCCTCCAAAAATTTATTAAATAAAAAAATAGCCGATTGCTCGACTATCAAACATTAGAAAATATCAGTGTAGAATTTTCCCTTTGTTGATAGCACTCCGCAATTGCGACAGTAAGCCGAATATTATTTCGTCTTACCAGAGTAGCGCCTGCCGGCAACTCTCTTCGGCGGCTGTTCCTTTCGCATTTGGTATCTCACTGCCGTGATTAACATCCAAACAGTACTTATAACATACCGCGCCTCTATCTTACCAATATACTTTAGCATACTATTATATGTTTGTCAAGCATTTTGTGTCATAGCGAGATTGAAAAAAAGTTAAAAAAAAGGTAGATTTTCTCGAATGTATGTGGTAAAATATAATGTAATCTTAATTTTAGATAAGAGGGATATTAAATGGAAAGAAAAGTCGGCACTATATCAAGGGGTATTCGTTGCCCTATCATCCGCGAGGGAGACGATTTAGTAAAAATCGTAACCGAGAGCGTTATTGAAGCTGCAGAGAGTGAAAATTTTGCTCTTCGTGACCGCGACGTTGTTGCTCTTACAGAGTCTATTGTTGCTCGTGCGCAAGGTAACTACGCTACTGTTGATGCTATTGCAAAGGATGTTAAAGCGAAGTTTGGCGATAATACTGTAGGTGTCATTTTCCCGATTTTGTCACGTAACCGTTTTGCAATTTGCTTAAAGGGTATTGCAAAGGGCGCAAAGAAAATAGTTTTAATGCTTGCTTACCCATCTGATGAAGTTGGTAATGAATTAGCAGATTGGGATAAAATTGATGCTGCAGGTATCAATCCTTATGCAGATGTTTTATCTTTAGAGCGTTATCGCGAAGTTTTTGGCGTGCATCCGCTTAAGTTTACAGGTGTTGATTACGTTCAGTATTATAAAGACCTTATTGAAGAATGCGGTGCAGAAGTTGAAATTATTTTTGCTAACCAAGCAAAAGCAATTTTGGATTATACCGATTGCGTTTTAGCTTGCGATATTCATACCCGCGTTCGTACAAAGCGTCTTTTAAAAGAAGGCGGTGCTAAAATAGTTTACGGTCTAGATGAAATCTTGACTGAAAGTATCGACGGCAACGGCTTTAATGAAAAGTTTGGTCTTTTAGGCTCTAATAAGGCTACCGAAGAATCTATTAAGCTTTTCCCAAGAGAATGTAAGGATTTAGTTTTAGATATTCAAAAGTGTTTTGCGGAAAAAACAGGCAAGCATATCGAAGTAATGGTTTACGGCGATGGTGCTTTTAAGGATCCGCAAGGTAAAATTTGGGAGCTTGCAGACCCTTGCGTATCTCCTGCATTTACTGATGGTCTTGTAGGTACTCCTAATGAATTAAAGCTTAAATATTTGGCAGATAATGATTTTAAGGATTTATCAGGCGAGCAGCTTAAAGAAGCTATCTCCAAAAAGATTAAGGAGAAGGAAGGCAACCTTGTTGGTAACATGGCAGCACAGGGTACAACTCCCCGTCAATTGACCGACCTTATCGGTTCACTTTGTGACCTTACAAGTGGTTCTGGCGATAAGGGTACACCTGTAATACTCATTCAAGGCTATTTCGATAACTATACTAATTAAGGAGAAGATTTATGAGCAGTAATGTACGTCCTGAAACTATGGAAAGAATAACCACCAAAGCTTTGGCAGATGCTTTTATAGAAGAGCAAATTGCTGAAATTCGTGCTCAGGTAGGCGATAAAAAGGTTTTACTCGCACTTTCGGGCGGGGTGGATTCTTCCGTTGTAGCCGCATTGCTTATTAAGGCCATCGGCAAACAACTTGTGTGTGTTCACGTAAATCACGGTCTTATGCGTAAAGACGAATCTGAAAACGTTATAAAGCTTTTCAAAGACGGACTTGACGCTAACCTTGTTTACGTAGATGCTACCGATCGCTTCTTAGATTTATTGGCAGGCGTTTCGGATCCCGAAAAGAAGAGAAAAATTATTGGCAAAGAATTTATTGAAGTTTTTGCTGACGAAGCAAGAAAACTCCAAGGTGTTGCTTATTTGGCACAGGGTACAATCTACCCGGATATACTTGAAAGTATTAAGCAAGCTGAAGGTAAAAAGGCTGTTAAATCTCACCATAACGTTGGTGGCTTACCTGAAGATTTGAAATTCGAGTTAGTAGAACCTATTAAGCTTTTATTTAAGGATGAAGTTCGTGTAGTTGGTGAAGCATTAGGTCTTCCACACGCTATGGTATATCGTCAACCATTCCCGGGTCCCGGTCTTGGAGTGCGTTGCTTAGGTGCCATTACTCGCGACAGACTTCACGCTTTAAGAGAAGCAGATGCTATCTTACGTGATGAATTTGATAAAAACGGCCTTGCAGGCAAAGTTTGGCAGTATTTTGTTGTTGTTCCTGATATAAAGAGCGTAGGCGTTAAGGACGAAAGCCGCTACGAAGGTTGGCCGGCAATCATCCGCGCTGTAAATACTACCGATGCTATGAGTGCTACAATTGAAGAAATTCCTTATCCTGTTCTTCATAAGATAACCGACCGTATTACTAATGAAGTAGACGGCATCAACCGTGTACTTATGGACTTAACACCAAAGCCGGTTGGAACTATTGAGTGGGAATAAGAAACGAAGTCCGAAAAAGCTTTATTTTAAGCCATTTTTCGAGATTTGAAGGTCAAAATGATACCATTTTGATACTATAAACTTTTATCCCACAATAAATTTCTATATAAGAGGTAATCCCTCCTATGTTGAATTTGCTTAAATTCACATAGGAGGGATTTTTTGCGTTATTTAGGTTTTTGGCTTACGATTCGGAAATGAATTTTCCATCCATTCGGTAAATTCTTCGGGAGTAATGATACCGTCCGTACATTCGTCTCTTTTAGACATTGCCTGATACTTCCATTTCTTGAAGTCGGCTTCTTTAATTTGACGAACCTTAACACGTGCGGAATATCGTTTGTAATATTTGTTGTAGATAGGTATGGCTTTGTTATCGGCAATTTTGGCTTTGTATTTTTCTTGAGCCGCAATTTCTTTACAGGTTCGAGTTTCTCCATCTTCAATACGGTCGCAATAATTTGTATCGTAATTGCCCTTCATAATGAAATATTTGCCGCAACGTTTACATTTTCTAAAACGAACGTTAAATTCAAGCATTTTGGTGAATTCCAATTCAAGAATTTCCGCAAGCGTAGAGAAGGAATATTGAACACATATAAAACTTGGCACCTTTGATAGAAACGCAACCCTATCGATTTCCAAATTATACTTTTTAGCGAATTCTTCAAATTGAGGAGTGATTTGA
>JBGVDY010000115.1:0-2597 GCA_045119585.1 Acutalibacteraceae bacterium
CGCAAAAAGGTGTAACCGAGCCTACCGTTTCGGATATTGCAAAGGAACTTGAAATACCAATAGAGGATGTTGTAATAGCACTTGAAAGCATAGTTTCGCCAATGTCTATATACGACCCCATTTATTCCGACGGCGGCGATACAATATATGTACTGGACCAATTGGGAGATAATAACGACGATAAAAACTGGTTACAGGAAATCGCTTTTCGTGATGCACTTGAAAATTTAAGTGAACGTGAAAAGCATATTTTATCGCTTAGATTTATGCGCGGTATGACTCAAATGGAGGTTTCTGAAGAGATTGGAATTTCGCAAGCACAGGTATCCCGTCTTGAAAAAGGCGCAATTGATAAAATAAAATCATAATTTTTAAATAATGTGGAAAAGTATTACTAATAAATTATGGAGGTTTTTTATGAAAAGAAAAGTACTGAGTGGTTTTTTGGCACTAATTTGCATTATTAGTTCTCTTTCGTTGGTGGGCTGTAAAAACAAAGCAAATGCCAATAAAAACCTTATTTATTTTTTAAACTTTAAGCCTGAATCGGCAAAGGTTTATGAAGAACTTGCAAAAAAATATGAAGAAGAAAAGGGAGTGGCAGTTAAGGTTGTAACTGCGGCTGCTAATACCTACGAGCAAACGTTAAAAAGCGAGATTGCAAAAACCGAAGCACCTACAATTTTTCAAGTAAACGGTCCTATAGGCTACAATGCGTGGAAGGATTACTGTCTTGATATTAAGGATAGTAAGCTTTATTCATATTTAAGTGATAAGTCCTTAGCTATAAAGGATGGCGACGGTGTTTATGCGGTACCCTATGTTGTAGAAGGCTATGGTATAATTTATAACAATGCTATTATGGATAAATATTTTGCGCTGAAAAACCGCCAAAAAAGCGTTAATAAGGTAAGTGAAATTAAAAATTACCTAACACTTAAAACTGTAGTCGAAGATATGAGTAAGCACAAAAAGGAATTGGGCATAGATGGTGTTTTTGCTTCAACCTCGCTTTCAAGCGGTGAAGATTGGCGTTGGCAGACACACCTTTTAAACGTTCCGCTTTATTATGAATATCGCGACAGGGAAAAGGATGCCACGTTAGAGCTTTTAGATGCAAAGGAAATTGAATTTAAACACAGCAATAATTTTAAAAATATATTTGACCTTTATATAAATAACTCGCTAACAGACAAAAAACTTTTAGGCTCTAAATCGGTTGCGGATTCTATGGCAGAATTTGCTTTGGGTAAGGCTGCAATGGTGCAAAACGGTAACTGGGCTTGGTCGCAAATTTCGGATGTTAAGGGCAATACTGTAAAAGCGGAAGATATTAAAATGCTACCAATTTATACAGGTATAAAGGGCGAAGAAAATAGCGGTATTGCAATTGGTACCGAAAATTATTTTGCTATAAATAAAAACGTAAGCGAAGAAAAGCGTAAGGCTTCCCTCGATTTTCTTGATTGGCTATTTTCCAGTGAAACGGGTAAAAAATATGTTACTGAAAAGTTGGGTTTTATAACACCTTTTAATACTTTTAAGGATGACGAAAAACCTAACGACCCCTTAGCGCGCGAGATTTCGCGTTATTTGGAAGACGGCGATAAAGAAGTAGTACCTTGGATTTTTACAGCATTTCCCAGTGAAAATTTTAAAAAGGAAACAGGTAATGCGCTACTTGAATATGCACAGGGCGCTAAAACTTTTGAAGAATTACGTGACACGGTTAAAAATAAATGGAAGAGTGAACGAAAATAAATGAGAGCGGTTAAACGGTATTTTCCTATATTTGTTATGCCGACGCTTATTGCCTTTCTGGTTGCTTTCATTGTGCCGTTTGTGTTAGGGCTTTTTCTGTCCTTTTGCGATTTCAGAACTGTTAGTGATGCCCAGTTTACAGGCTTTAATAATTATATTAGAATTTTTTCGGAGGATAATACTTTTCTTAATTCCTTGTGGTTTACTGTAAAATACGCGACAGTTTCGGTAATAACAATAAACGTATTAGCTTTTTTGTTGGCATTACTGCTTAGCGGAAATATTTTTGGCACAAAGTTTTTCAGAACAGTATTTTTTATGCCTAATCTTATTGGTGGTATTGTGCTTGGCTATATTTGGCAGCTTATTATTAATGGTATTTTATATAGATACGGTGCCGCTATAACTACCGATGCGCGCTATGGTTTTTGGGGTCTTGTGGTGCTTATGAACTGGCAAATGATAGGTTATATGATGATAATCTATATAGCGGGGCTTAGTAATATTTCTACCGATATTTTGGAAGCGGCGCGTGTTGACGGCGCAGGATATTTTACTACGCTTTTTAAGGTTACTATTCCGTCGGTAATGCCTTCGATTACTATTTGTCTGTTTTTAACTATTACGAATGCCTTTAAGCTTTTTGACCAAAACTTAGCATTGACAGCAGGCGCGCCTGCAGGGAAAACGCGAATGTTAGCTTTAGATATTTACGAAACCTTTTACGGAAGGGTGGGGAACGAAGGCTTAGGACAGGCAAAATCGGTTATTTTCTTTTTGTTGGTGGCGGTGGTGTCGCTTTCCCAACTTATACTCACCCGTAGAAAAGAGGTTGA
>JBGVDY010000116.1:0-6194 GCA_045119585.1 Acutalibacteraceae bacterium
AAACCCACGGCACAATGCGTACGTTTAGAGAAAATGAAGAAGAATATAACACGGTCACATTTCCTAAAAATGTCGAGATGGATTTAAGGGCTTCTAAAATTTTGGGAGCGCCTGTTTGTGTTTATCACCCTGGAAGCGACCTTTCAAATCCTAACGCTACGCCCGACGAAATGCGTTTTAGAGCTCGCAGAGCCTTTAAACTTATTTTGCCTTTTGCTAAGGAAAACAATGTTAAAGTGGCACTTGAAACAGTAGGCTCTAACTGGACTTTGAACAATAAACTTGACTTCTTTGGCGCTTATGATGAATTTAGAGCATTGTTTGACGATGTTAAGAAAATGAACCCTGACTATGCTGAATGGTGGGTATGCTGTATTGATACAGGCCATATAAACCTGACGGGTCAGCATAACCAACCTACCCCTGCCGATTTCATAAGGCTTATGGGTGAAAACGTATACTGCTTGCATCTTCACGATAACGACGGTTATTTTGACGGTCACCGTATACCGTGTGGCGGCACTATAGACTGGGTGGATGTATTTAAAGCGCTTAAGGAAATAGGCTATAATAACAACTTTAATTCCGAAGTTACTTTAAAGTATATAAGTGATGACCTTATTGTACCTACTGCCGAGTTTACAATAGCGATAATAAAAGATTTTATTGCAAGGTTTATAGATTAGGGGGCGGGTTTTTATGGAAAGAAAAATCAGTATTGCTATTGGCGATTTTATACCAAAATACGGTTTAGAAAAAACCTTGGATATTGCAAAGGCTGTTGGCTTTGACGGAATAGATTTTGACCTTAATACATATAACCTTTTTGAAAATAAAGATTCGATTTATTTGAAATCGGATGAAGAAATTGAAAAGCACTTTTTAAACATAAGAAAAGAAGTTGAAAAACGCGGTCTTGTGGTTTTCCAAACACACGGCACAATGCGTACTTTTATGGAAAATGATGAAGAATACAACACCGTAACATTCCCTAAAAATGCCGAAGGAGATTTAAAGGCCACAAGAATTTTAGGTGCAAAATATTGTGTTTTTCACCCCGGCAGCGACCTTTCAAATCCAAATGCCACACCCGATGAAATGCGCTTTAGAGCACGCAGAGCATTTAAGAGTATATTGCCTTTTGCTAAAGAAAACGGTGTTAAGGTGGCGCTCGAAACAGTAGGTTCTAACTGGAATTTAGGTAATAAAATTGACTTTTTTGGTTCTTTTAAAGAGTATAAAGCCTTGTTCGATGACGTAAGAGCAAGTGAGCTTGGTGAATGGTTTGTTTGCTGTATAGATACAGGACATATAAACCTTACCGGGCAGCATAACGAACCTACTGCTGCCGAGTTTGTAAGAAGACTTGGAAAAAACGTTGCTTGTTTACATCTTCACGATAACTTCGGTATTATTGACCACCACCGAGTTATAGGTGCAGGTACTACTGATTGGCCTGATTTCTTTAAGGCTTTAAAAGAAGTGGGTTATGAAGGGGTTTATAATTCAGAAGCCTCATTCGATTATATAAGCGACAATCTAATGATAGCAACCGCTGATTTTACCGCTAAAACAATTAAAAGCTTTATTTCAAGGTATTAAAGAAATAACCCGAACACTTAGTGTTCGGGTTATTCTATTTTATAGGTATAATTTTAATTTTTGAAAGGTCTAATCCTGATTCAGAAACCGCAATATCCTGTATTTGCATAGTGTTAGCGGCGGTAAGACCATCCGATTTTACAATAATATTTATACCGTCATTACCTATAACTGCAACTGCCTGCTTGAAACCTTTTGCCTTTAAAAGTGCTTCAATATTTGCTTCTTTTTTCATAGTATCGGCAATATTTTCAATTTGCTTTAGCGCCGATTCTTTATCTTTTTCAGTTAGATTTTCACTTTTTAAAAGCTCTTTTACGGTATCAGTTGTATTTTTTAGTTGTTTTTCTCGCTCTGCTTTTGCTGTAACAAAGTAGTCTTGCTCCGAAGCATTAGCCGATGTTTCAACTGCTTTGTCGGAGCTTGTGGATACAAAGGAAGCTTCCCCTAAATACTTTGTGGAGGTTGGCATATATTTGGTGTTAAGCCATACCGCTGCTATTAAGGCAACGACCATAACACCTATTGCTAGTTGTCCTTTACCTAAAACCTTACCTTTTTTCATTCTAATTTCCTCCTGCTATAGATACTCTTTGAGATGTAATATTTAATGCCGCCGTAACGGTATTTTCAATTTTTTGGGCAATTATTTCGTTATCTCCGCCCATACATACTATCGCAACGCCGCGAATTTCAGGCATTTGGGTAGTCACAAGAAGCGCTTGTTCACCGCCATCTGCAGTTTTTATGGTTATGTAGTCTTGTTTAGTTTCGCTACTCGAAAGCTTAACACGCTCTTCCGATTTATCTTGGGTGGCATCTTCTTTAATATCGGCATACTTATACCGCATACCGCTTTCTAAAGTGACTATTACCGTAACGTTTTTGCTTCCGGTAATCTTTGTGACTAATTTTTCAACGTCACGTTCTAACTGTTTGCGGTATTCGATAGAAGATATGCCCATATCAATGCTAGTTTCCTTAACCGCTTCATTTTTTGGAAAAAGTGAAGATATAAAAATAAGCAAAATGCCTATAATTCCTACTATTACAAGCACTTTTGGGCTTTTCAGCGTATCCTTGTACTTTGAAATTATTCTATTCATTTATTATTTCAACCTCTCGATTGTCTAAAAGTCCCGCTAAAGCATTTGTTACCTTTTGTGGTGGCTCGTTTGTAACGATAACTACTTTAGTAATTACTATGCTGCCATCATCAGTTTTATCCGTAAAAATTGAAATTTTTTGAAAGTTTATGTTTTGTTTTTTTAGTGTGTAGGAAAAAACATATTCTGCAGCAGTAGTTTCCAAGGCTTCGGTGTCAATTTGGATATTATTAGGTGATAAGGTGTAAAAATCAATACTTTTAAGTGGAACGTTTGCGGCGGATATAATAATTAATAAAAATATAAGGCTAAAAATATATTTTACCTGTTTAGAAATATTGCCTTTAGGACAAATAATATATAAAGAGCCTATTAAAACCGAACCCACGCAAAAACTTGTTATAAATTGTGTCATACGTTAACACTTCCCATAACTACTGAAAGTGAGATTATAAACATAGCGGCGGTCAGTAAAATTATACCGATTAGTACCGAAAGCACGGTATCGAGTGACTGCAAAAGACCCGAAATTTTAGTAAGCGAAAATTGCAGTGCTACAAAATCTGATATCCAAAGGGTTACACGCCACAAAACAAGCTCGATTATAATAGGCAAAAAAATAAGACAGCATATAACCACACCGTAAATACCGACAGTAGACTTTAAAAGCGACATAGAAGCCGTGAGAGTGCCTAATGCTTCGGATAAAACACCCCCTGCAACAGGTACTGCCGAACCTACTATAAATTTAGCCGTGCGCATAGATAAATTATCCGCGTGGGCGTTTACCACTGTTTGTATGCTTAAAACACCTAAAAAGATAGTTGTAATAAGGGAAAGAATCCATAAGGCTAATTTTTTTACCGCTTGTGAAATACCGCCACCGTTCATAAAAGGCGAAACTCCCGCCGCAAGGCTTAGGCTTAAATAACCGCCGATAAATGGCACTATCGCAAAATTTGAAAGTAGACTCACCCCGTTTGCCGCGCCCAAAAGCAACGTGCTCATAGAAACGCTTGTAACCGCTTTTCCTGTAGCGGCGGTTATTGCGGCAAATATTGGAATAAACGCTGTCATAAACGTTGCGCAAGCTTTCATAGCATAAATAGCGGTATTCATTGATGCGAAAATAGGGGTGATAATGGCACCGGCAATAGAGATGGTTGCAGCATAGGTAACAATAGGGCTTATTTCCGAATTTTCTTTTTCAAAAAGTAAAGCGTTTATTATAATGATCGCAGTTATTACACTTAAAGATATTAGCGGTTTTTTAAGTCCGCCTTTAAAGAATGTAAGAATATGAGAAAATACATTTTCGGTTTTTAAGTTGTTAACCCAATTGTAGTCGCTAATATCGAGACCGTTTTTGTTTATGTATTCTCGAACGTCTTGTGGTAGCTTGTCTTCTATTTCTAAAATGCCGCTATTTTCTAACTGTTCTTTATAAATGTCAGCTTCTTTTGCATAAGCGGTAGTTGAAAATAAAAGTATAAATAAAAGTATAAATAATAACTTTTTCATTTTGAAAATCCTAAAGTTGTTTCTAAAATGCTTAGAATAAGCGGAACCGATAAAATAAAAATAGCGCATTTTCCTGCAAGCTCTGCCTTTAATGCCAGCGAATTTTGCCCCGCATCACGACATGCTTCGGCGATAAAGGAAGTTATATATCCTATTCCTAAGGCTTTTATCGCTACTTTAAAATAACTGCTATCAATTTCGCTCTCTGTTATTTTGTCTTTAATCAAATTTAAGGGAGCGGTTATATTTTTTAAAATAAGCGTTAGTACAACTAAAGCGGAGCAAACAGCCAATAAGAGGGCGTATTCCGATTTATGGTTTTTAAGTATTATGCAAAGTGTTGCGGCTATAAAAATAAACCCTAATATTTTAAAAATATCCATACTAAAGTCCAAATAAATCTTTTACGGTCTGGAAAAGCTCTGCTACAGAGTTTACAACCATTAAAAGCACTACTACAAGTCCTGCAAGAGTTGTAAGCAAGGCTTGTTCTTCTCGTCCCGAGCGTATAAGCACAAGATTAAGCACAGTGACAATAATACCTATTGCCGCTATTTTAAATATAAAATCAACATCCATTTTTTAACCTCATAAAAATATAATACAAATAAAAATACCGCCAAGCACACCAATGCTTTTGTAAAGCTTTCCAAGGTCTTTATATTGGCTTTCGGCTTCGGCTTGTTGCTTTTCTAAAAGCTCTATAGCAAGTAGACATCGGTTATATGCACCTTCGCGGTCAAGCAACGCGATTTCACGAAACATACTTTCAATAATTTCGCTGTCGCTATTATAAAGCCCGCTATAATCTATAGGTGTTTTAAAGCATTTGTCCTTAATACGGTCAAGCTCACCGTAAGAAAGCCTCAACCGTTCTTTAAACTCTAAAATGCATTTTTTAAAGATTTCCAGCTTTTTGCACCGTTGGTATAATTCGCCGGATTTAGCAAAGCCTATTGCGGCAGATACCACTATTATTAAAAGTAATCCTATAAATTTAAATATAAGCTTCACAAAAAATTTCCTTTGTATCCATTAGTCTTATCTTTCCGCCGTGCAAGCGGGGAAGTAGCGCGATTTGGCTTATTGCACCGCTTCGCAGTAATAGGTTTGTAACGTTACGGGTTTTAAGCTCGTCAAGGCTTCCAATGTGGGCGGTGGTTATAATATTTACTCCTGAATAAAAACTGTCGCTTACTTTTTTAAGCTCGTCAACCGTGGCAATTTCATCAAATGCAATTATTTCCGGGAACATAGTGCGTAGTGCGATTTCTATACCAATTGCTTTTTGCTCGGTTATTAAAACATCGGTGTTACTGCCTAAATCATTTGCATTTTGTCCACAATTACTACCCGATATTTCATACCTGCTATCTATTACAGAAATTCTGAAATGCTTGCCTATTATCCCGTTTGAAAGTTGTCTTACAAGGTCGCGTAAAATAGTGGTTTTGCCGCTACCGGGGGCGCCTGCAATTAAAATACCGCCACCGTTGTAGTTTCTTATAATTTCGTTTGAGCATCCAAAAACTTCTCTTGCAATTCTAATATTAATAGAAGAAACGTCACGAAAGTTTCCGCTTTCACAAATATTACCGCACACACCTGCGCGTGAGCCGTTTTTCATAACGATATACCCGTTTTTAAGCTCGTTTTCGTGTGCAAAAACCGAATTATTGCAAAGCCTTCTAAAGCTTTCTTCCAAATCTTCTTTTGTTACTGTAAAAAGGTCTTTGGAAATATAAAATTGGGTTTGTCCGTTAATCTTTACAAAAACTGTTTCGTTTTCAACCGTAATGGCAAGAGGTAGTCCTACTCGCATACGAATCTCGGTAGTGCTCATTTTTATTTTATCGGGTATTTTTTCTAAAACTTCGCGTGTTCGCGGTGATACCGCATAAAGCACGTCGTAAAATCTTTTTATTTCTTGCATTTTGTTCACCTCACTAAATATTATGAAGTGGT
>JBGVDY010000117.1:0-4142 GCA_045119585.1 Acutalibacteraceae bacterium
TAATGCAAGCCGCCGCATTTATAACAAAAGAGCAAATTGGTGCTACAATACTGTTTTTAAACTTTGTAAGAATTATAGCCGCAATATGTACCACAATAAAAATAAGAACAATATAAAGGGGTGTTTTCATAGAAGAAAGCAATGTTTCACTCATTGAAACGCCCAATGCAAAAAATACATTCATAACGGTTGTAAATATCAGCGCCAATACATAAAGCACCATTACATATTTGTAAAGCTTTCCATCGGGTTTAATATAGTTAATACCCCATTTTTCTTCATAAGCTCTAACCTTTTGAATTACATCATAATTTATCTTCATAACCATACTCCAAAAAATATATTATCTAATATTATACTACTAATTATCTTACTTGACAAGAGTAAATTGTTAGATATATAATAGTTAGCGGTGATAAAAAATGACAAAATTAAACATAGTTATGGTTGAACCCGAAATTCCGCAAAATACAGGTAACGTAGCCCGCACCTGTGCGGCAACCGGCGCAAGGCTTCACCTTGTAGGACCTATGGGCTTTAAGATTGATGATAAAAAGCTCAAACGCGCAGGACTTGACTATTGGCAATATCTTGATATTACTTACTATAAAAATATAGATGAATTTTTTGAGAAAAACCAAGGCGAATTTTTTTACTTTACAACCAAGGGAAGACATACCCACAGTGATGTAAAATACCCCGATAACTGTTACCTGCTTTTTGGCAAGGAAACCAAAGGCTTACCTGAAGAATTACTTATTAAAAATCCCGATGCGTGTGTACGCATTCCTATGCAAGGTGAAATCCGTAGTCTTAACCTTTCAAACTCGGTTGCAATAGCAGTTTACGAAGCTTTAAGACAGTGGGATTACCCGAAACTTCAAAATTTGGGACAATTGCATAATTATAAGTGGGAAGAAATTTAATTTTTCTAAAATTATTTTTCAAAATACTGTTGAAAAATATTAAATTTGTGATAAAATAGTATTTGTAAAAAAATTAACAATTTAGGAAGGAAGTTTGTAATGAACGCTCTTAACAAAAAGACTGTTGATGACATCAATGTAAAAGGCCAAAAGGTACTTGTTCGTTGCGATTTTAACGTTCCGCTTAAAAACGGCGTTATCACCGACGAAAACCGTATCAATGCAGCACTCCCCACCATTCAAAAATTAATTACTGACGGTGGCAAAGTTATTCTTTGCTCTCACCTTGGCAAACCGAAGGGTGAACCCAAGCCTGAGCTTTCTTTAGCTCCTGTAGCTAAGGCTCTCTCTGAAAAGCTTGGTAAAGAAGTTGTTTTCGCAGCTCACGATAACGTTGTAGGCGAAAATGCTAAAGCAGCTGTTGAAGCTATGAAAGACGGCGACGTTGTTCTTTTACAAAACACACGTTACCGTGCAGAAGAAACCAAAAACGGTGAAGCTTTCTCCGCTGAACTTGGTTCTTTAGCTGACATCTTCGTTAATGATGCTTTTGGTACCGCTCACAGAGCACACTGCTCTACAGTAGGTGTTGTATCACATGTTAAAGAAGCTGTTGCAGGCTACCTTATCGGTAAAGAACTTAAATATTTAGGCAACGCTGTTGAAGACCCTGCTCGCCCATTTGTTTGTATTTTAGGTGGTGCTAAGGTTGACAGTAAGCTCCCTGTAATTGAAAATCTTTTAACCAAGGCTGATACTCTTATTATCGGCGGTGGTATGGCTTACACCTTCTTAGCTGCTAAGGGCTATGGCGTAGGTAATTCATTAGTTGATGAAACTAAGATTGACTACTGTGCTGATATGATGAAGAAGGCAGCTGAAAAGGGCGTTAAGATTCTTCTCCCTATCGACTGCACCGTTATTAACGAATTCCCCAACCCAATCGACGCTCCTGTTGACGTTGAATACGTTGAAGCTGATAAAATTCCTGCTGATAAAGAAGGCGTTGACATCGGTCCTAAGAGTTCTGAACTTTTTGCTAACGAAGTTAAGACTGCTAAAACCGTTGTTTGGAATGGACCTATGGGTGTATTCGAAAACCCAACCTTAGCTGCAGGTACTTTAGCTGTTGCTAAAGCTTTAGCTGAAACCGATGCTGTTACAGTTATCGGCGGTGGTGACTCCGCTGCTGCTGTTAACAACTTAGGCTACGGCGATAAGATGACCCACATCTCTACCGGCGGCGGCGCTTCACTTGAATTCCTTGAAGGTAAAGAACTTCCCGGTATTGCAGCACTTAACGATAAATAATTAAAATAATTGTAGGGGCGGATGCCCACATCCGCCCGTATTTAAGCGGGTCGATGTAGTCATCGACCCCTACATTTGTATTATAAGTGTATCAAAGGAGAATGAAAAATGGATAAACAAAAAAGAAATGCAGTTATCGCTGGTAACTGGAAAATGAACAACACCCCCGCACAAACCACTGCTTTAATTAACGAAATGAAACCCTTAGTAAAGGATGCTGACTGCAAGGTTGTACTTTGCGTTCCTTTTATCGACATTCCCGCTGCTGTTGAAGCTGCAAAGGGCTCTAACATTGAAATCGGTGCTGAAAACGTTCACTTCAAGGCTTCAGGCGCTTACACAGGTGAAATCTCAGCAGAAATGCTTGTAGAATCAGGTGTTAAGTACGTAGTAATCGGTCATAGTGAAAGAAGACAGTACTTCGGCGAAACCGACCAAACTGTAAACCTTCGTACACTTGCTGCTGTTAATGCAGGTCTTACCGCTATTGTTTGCGTTGGTGAAACATTAGAACAAAGAGAACTCGGCTATACCGAAACTCTTTTAAAATATCAAACAAAAATGGCATTAACAAACGTTTCTGAAGAACAACTTAAGAACATCATCGTTGCTTATGAACCTGTATGGGCTATCGGCACCGGTGTTACCGCTACTGCTGACCAAGCTGACGAAGGTAACGGCTTTGTTCGTGAAGCTATTGCAGAAGTTTACGGCAATGATGTAGCAAATACCGTTACTATTCAGTACGGTGGCTCTATGAACGCTAAAAACGCTGACGAATTAGTTGCTAAGATTAACGTTGACGGCGGTCTTATTGGCGGCGCTTCCTTAAAGGCAGAAGATTTTTCTGTTATTGTAAAAGCCGCTTCTAAATAATATATCATTTAAAAATTAAAAAAGGTGTCTGCTTTGCGGGCACCTTTAATTAGGAGAAATATATGAAAAAGCCTATTGTTTTAACCATTATGGACGGCTTCGGTTTTAATGATGATAAAAGCGGAAACGCTATAGAAAGTGCTAAAACTCCCCGTCTTGATGAAATTTTTAAAACCTGCCCCACTACCCGTATTGGTGCATCTGGTATGGATGTAGGTCTACCTGACGGTCAAATGGGTAACAGTGAAGTTGGTCACACCAATATTGGTGCAGGACGAGTTGTTTATCAGGAACTCACCCGTATTACAAAATCAATTGCCGACGGTGACTTTTACAAAAACGAAGCCTTTATGCAAGCTGTAGAAAACTGCAAAAAGAACGACAGTGCTTTACACCTTATGGGTCTTCTTTCCGACGGCGGTGTTCACTCTCATATTGAGCATTTATATGCTTTGGTAGAGCTTGCAAAGCGTAACGGCTTAAATCGTGTTTATATTCACGCTTTACTTGACGGACGTGACGTTCCACCAAGCAGCGCAGCCGACTTTATTGATGCTTTAAACGCAAAACTTAACGATTTAGGTTGTGGTAAACTTGCTACTGTTTTGGGTAGATTCTACGGTATGGACCGCGACAATCGTTGGGACCGTGTAGAAAAAGCTTATGCTGCATTAGTTTACGGCGAAGGTATTAAATCTGATGATGCCGCAAAAGCTGTAAGAGAATCTTACACACAAATTGATGCAGACGGCAAAAACATCACTGATGAATTTGTACTTCCTACAGTTGTTGACGGAAGCGAACGTATCAAGTCAGGCGACAGCGTTATTTTCTTTAACTTCCGTCCTGACCGTGCACGTGAAATCACCCGCACCTTTGTTGACGACAACTTCACAGGCTTTGAACGTAAGGGTGGTAAGCTCGACGTATTTTATGTTTGTATGACTCAATATGATGCTTCAATGCCTAACGTTACCGTTGCATTTAAGCCACAATCATTAGCTAACACATTGGGTGAATTTGTTGCAA
>JBGVDY010000118.1:0-4730 GCA_045119585.1 Acutalibacteraceae bacterium
CTTTCATCAGCCAAGGTTACTGCAATACAATGTTTTGTATAGTCGCAAGCGAATTTTACCGATTCTTCAAGCGTTTTACCGTTCATAAGACCGCCGTAAACTGCCGAAGAATAAATATCGCCTGTGCCATGGAAGTCTTTAACTTCTCTTTCGGTGTAGTATTCGTAAATTTCGGTGCCGTTTAAAAGACAAAATACACCAACTTCGCATTCGCTTTTCTTTACGCCTGTTATAACAACGTCACGCGCGCCGTTCTCATGTAGCTTTTTGCAAATATCCAAAAGATAATCCTTGTCGTATTCATTTTTATATTCCATATCAAGCATAAAGGTTGCTTCGGTGATATTGGGGGTAATGATGTCTGCCATAGCGCAAAGTGTTTTGGTGGCTTTTACGTATTCCATATCAAAACCTGCATATAGCTTGCCGTTATCACCCATTGCGGGGTCTATAAGCACAATGCCGTCCTTACTTACAAAGCGTTTTATAATATCCTTAACGCTTTCTATTAAATCTACACCGCCTAAGTAACCGGTACAGATACCATCAAAGGTTATATTTTCTTTTTCCCAAGCATCGGTAATGGGGTTTATATGTTCGCAAAGGTTTGCAAAGGTCCAATTTTTAAACTGAGTATGAGTAGAAAGTAGTGCGGTGGGAAGTGCGCAGGCTTCAATGCCAAAAGCAGAAATTATAGGCATAGCAACTGTGAGCGAGCATTTACCCACACACGAAAAGTCCTGGATAGTGAGTATTTTTTTCATTTGTTTCGCCTTCTTTAAAAATTTTAATAGTATTTTATCATATTTTTTCTTTTTTTGCAATAATTTTTGAAAAATGCCAAATGTGTACAATGAAGTCAAAAAACTTGATTATTTAAATAAGATTTGTTAAAATGAAAATACAAAATTTAATTTAAGGAAAAACTATGAAAATAAAAACAAAAGAGCTCGCCTATAGCGAAGTTTTGAAATTAAAACCCAAAAAGCATAAAAAGCCCTTAAAGCCTTTATTCTTATTGGCGCTTATTATAAGGGTGTTATCCTTTTTCGAACTTTTGGGTGTTAAGTTTTCTTATAAAAAAATTGGAATGGAAAGGCTTTGTAAAAAAGAGCCTTGCCTTATTTTAATGAATCATTCGAGCTTTATTGACCTTAAAATTGCGTCGGCGTTATTGTTCCCAAGAAAATACAATATTGTAATGACGTCCGACGGTTTTGTAGGTAAAAACCTGCTTATGCGACTTGTTGGCTGTATTCCTACCCAAAAGTTTATAAGTGACAGTCTTTTAGTTCGCGATATTTTTCACGCCGTTAAGAAAAACGGTTGCTCGGTGCTTATGTACCCCGAAGCGAGCTATAGCTTTGACGGCACAGCAACCCCCTTGCCCGAAAGCCTTGGCAAGCTTGTGAAAAAGCTTTCGATATCGGTTGTTATGATACGCACAAGCGGTGCCTTTGCTTACGACCCACTTTATAATAATTTACAAAAGCGTAAGGTGAAAATCTCGGCAGAGCTGGAATACATTTTATCGCCTGAAGATATTAAGAATAAAACTTTCGAAGAAATAAACGAAGTTTTAAAAGCACAGTTCCGGTTTGATAACTTCCGTTGGCAACAGGAAAATGGGGTTAAAATTACTGAAAGCTTCCGTGCAGACTGTCTTAACCGTGTTTTATATAAGTGCCCTAACTGTTCTTCTGAAGGTGAAACGGTGGGCAAGGGGACAACCCTTACGTGCGCAAACTGCGGCAAGGTCTATACGCTTACCGAAGACGGTTTTATGAAAGCGAAAAGCGGCGAAACCGAGTTTCCCCACATACCCGATTGGTACGCGTGGCAACGCGAGTGTGTAAAAAAAGAAATTGTATCAGGTGAATATAAAATAGAGCGCGAAGTGGATATCTACGTGCTTATAGACACTAAATGTATTTATAAGGTAGGGGATGGGGTTTTAACTCATACTAAAGACGGCTTTAAATTGGTTGGTTGCGATGGTCAATTAGATTACACCCAAGCACCCGAGCTTTCTTATAGTCTTTATTCCGATTTTTATTGGTACGAAATTGGCGACGTGATTTCTATTGGTACACCTAAAGTTTTGTATTACTGTATACCTAAAACCAAAAGAGATATTGTTGCAAAGGCGCGAATTGCCGCCGAAGAAATATATAAACTAATACAAAAATGATTTAACAAATTATTCACCAAAATTTAGCATCCTTGTTAAAAATATGTGGTTTAATAAATTCAAAGACAAGGACGCTGGTTGCAAACAGATGCTGCGTTAAGGCAAAGGCTTTAACAAACCGACAGAACCAAACGTATGGTTGGTATCCTTGCCTGTATATACTCGTAAGGTCTTAAAATCGGTAGACCTTCCGAGACCAAATTTTCTGCCCTCGTGCTAAACGGGGGCTTTTTTAATGAGCTTTTACCCCAAAAGACAAAAAACACTTGACAAAACCCCTGTGTTCGTGGGATAATATAAACATATTATGGGCAAATTATCTGCTCAGTTATTTTTTGATTTTAGTTTTGGTGATTTTAATGCGAGTAATTACCGGCAGTTGTCGTGGTAAATTTTTAAAAACGCTTGACGGTAACGACGTGCGACCCACTTCTCAAAAGGTTAAGGAAGCGGTTTTCAGCGCTATACAGTTTGATATTGAAGGCAGGCGTGTGCTTGATTTATTTGCGGGCTCGGGTCAGCTTGGTATAGAAGCGTTAAGCCGTGGCGCCAAAAGTGCTACTTTTGTTGATAATAGTGCTTCGTCTATTAAAATAATTAAGCAGAACATTGAAAGCACAGGTCTTGATAGTCAGGCTAAGGTTTACAGTTCTGATTACAGTACTTTTGCCGCTACAAGCCGTGACGTGTTTGATATAGTTTTTTTAGACCCACCGTATCAAAAAGGCTTGCTTTTACCGGCGCTAAAGTCAGTACTACCGCTTATGAGTGATTACGGTATTATTATTTGTGAGTATCCACCCGAAGTAGAGTTGCCTCAAGAAATTGGTGGTTTTATGATAACTAAAACCTACCGTTATGGCAAAATAAACGTTTCGGTTTACAGAAAAGGTGCAAAAGAATAAATGAAAAACAGTATTGCTATATGCCCCGGCAGTTTTGACCCTATAACTTATGGTCATCTTGATATTATATGCCGTGCGGCAGGTATGTTTGACAAGGTAATAGTTGTTGTAGCAAGCAATAAAAACAAGACTAATACTTTCACCCCTGATGAACGTGTTGAAATGATTAGAAAATGCACGGCTGATATTTCAAACGTTGAAGTTGAGTCTTATGACGGTCTTTTGGCAGATTTTGCCGCAGGGAAGGGCGCTAAGGCGATTATTAAAGGGCTTCGTGCTATGTCGGACTTTGAGTATGAGTTCCAAATGGCATTAACAAATAAGAAGTTAAATCCCGATGTAGAAACTCTCTTCTTAACTACCAGTGCAGAGAATATGTATTTAAGCTCAAGTATGGTAAAGCAAATTGCAGCTATGGGCGGCGATATATCTTCCTTTGTACCTAAGGTTATTTTAGAGGATATTCTCAAAAGGATAAATTTAAAAAAATAACATCCGCAAGGATTTATGGAGGAAATTAAAATGACACTTGACGAATTACTAGAACAGTTTGACGAGGTGCTCGACAGCGGTATTAAAATCCCCGGTAAAAAGACCCTTGTTGACATTGACAAGTTAAGAGCAGTTGTAGACGAAATCCGTCTTAACATCCCTGCAGAAATTAAGCAGGCTAAAGGCATTGTTGCTGACCGTGCTGATATTATCACAAACGCTAAGCGTGAAGCTGATGCTATTATCCGCAATGCTGAAGAAAAGGCAAAGGCTATGGTAGCACAGGAAGAAATCGTTAGACTTTCTCAAGCTAAGGCTGCTGAAATTATTGCTGCAGCTCAGGGCAAGAGCCGTGAAATGCGTAAAGCTGCTCAGGATTTTGTTGATGATATTATGCGTCGCGCAGATGAAGGTCTTACCGCTAATTTGGGCGAAGTTCGTAAGACTCGCGCCGCTTTAAAGCAACAGATTCCTACCAACAACCAGTAATTAAAAAAGCAATATATAAATGCTATGACGGAGAGCGCGGTTTTTAATAGAACCTTTTAGCGAGCAAGGGGCGGTGTAAGCCTTGTAAGGTTTTTAAAATCGGTATCACTCCCGAGCAGAAACGCCGAATTTTAGTAAGCGTTTTCGTTTGTTTCACGTTATAGAAACCGCAAATGTTTGTTTGGCGTAATAGGTGGTATAACAAGGGGTCCCTTTGTCCTATTATGGATAAAGGGATTTTTTATTTTGAAAGGAGAAACAGAAGTGTATAACAACATTTCACCGAATCTTAACTTTGTAGAAGAAGAGAAAAAGATTAAAAAGTTTTGGGACGATAACAAAATTTTCGAAAAGAGTATAGAAGAACGCAAGGGCGATGCACCATACGTTTTCTATGACGGTCCTCCAACTGCTAACGGTAAACCACACATTGGTCACGTGCTTACTCGCGTTATTAAGGATATGATTCCGCGTTACCGCACAATGAAGGGTGCAAAGATTATCCGTAAGGCGGGTTGGGATACACATGGTCTTCCGGTTGAGCTTGAAGTTGAGAAGAAATTAGGCATCGAGGCCAAGGAGCAGATTGAAAACTATGGCTTGGAGCCGTTTATTCAGGAATGTAAGGAATCTGTATGGAAGTACAAGGGTAT
>JBGVDY010000119.1:0-1457 GCA_045119585.1 Acutalibacteraceae bacterium
ATATCAATTAAATCTTCACGAACGTATCCTTTAACATTTTCCCCGGAATTTATAAAAGATACCTTATACCAAATAAAAGTTTTATGAGTTTCGGGATTTAACGTATTTTTTGAATCATTTTCACTTCCTATTACCGAAACAATTATCTTGGAAACAATAGCAACTGATCTTGCGGTTGTGGTTGGTGATTTTCTTATATTTACGGCACTTTCAAATATATAACCTTCTGTTTTTGTCTCTTTAGAATAAACAGTAGGGCAATATGTACAAGTAAAAATTATAACCATAGAAATTATAAAACATATCAGTTTAATAATTTTATTCATACAGTATACCTTTCGATAAAATACTACAATTTATTATATAATTTTTATTTGTCTATGTCAACTAAATATGGTATATAAAAAATAAAAAATCCACTAAAAATAGTGGATTTTTTAAATATTACCGAATTGAATTAAAGTTTTTTAATTGTTTCCATTAAATAGTCGCCAAATTGACTGCAAGTAGCACTGTTTTCGCTGTCATCGATAACAATTTTCTTTTCGGTTTCGGCGCATATATTAAGTGCTTTGCTTAGCTTGTCGGCTTTATCAATAAATCCTATATGACGAAGTAGCATTTCCGCAGCTTTAAACATACTTGTAGGATTAGCATATTCTCCCCTACCTGCCTCAATAAGACGAGGAGCTGTACCGTGGATTGGTTCAAACATAGCGTATTTATCACCAATATTTGCACTTCCTGCAGTACCAACACCACCTTGAATTTGAGCAGCTTCATCAGTAATAATATCACCATAAAGATTAGGCATTACAAACACTTGGAAGTTTGAACGTATATTTTCATTAACAAGATTTGCCGTCATAATGTCAATATACCATTCTTCAGCATTAATTTCGGGGTAATCCTTTGCAATTTCGTGAGCAATTTGTGAAAATTTGCCATCAGTTTTTTTCATAATATTTGCCTTTGTAACAATTGCAACGTTAGTTTTACCGTTTGTTTTCGCAAACTCGAAAGCGGCTTTGCAAATACGCTTAGTACCTGCTTCAGTTGTTACCTTGAAATCCATAGCCAATGTATTTGGAATATCAATGCCGCGACTACCTAAAACATACTCTCCTTCGGTATTTTCTCTATAAAAGGTCCAATCAATGTTTTGTTCTGGTACACATACAGGACGAACGTTAGCATATAAATCAAGTTCGCGGCGCATTGCAACGTTTGCACTTTCCAAAGTACCGCCTTTTAAAGTTGTAGTTGGAGCCTTTAATATAACGTTACAAGCTTTAATTTCTGCCAAAACATCGTCAGGAATAGCCTTATTTTTTGCAATTCGGTTTTCAATTGTTAAACCTTCGATAACTCTAAGTTCAACATTGCCATTTTCTATTTCATCCTTTAATATGAAATCTAACAATTTTTTACTTTCTTTAGAAATTATAGGACCAATA
>JBGVDY010000120.1:0-1404 GCA_045119585.1 Acutalibacteraceae bacterium
AATAAAACAAAACTGCTGTAAGTGATTAATTCACCTACAGCAGTTTTTTCTATTCTATTATTTCAAACTCTTCGGTACCACATACCGAAATTACGTAATCACCATTTTTAAAGGTTTTAATAGGGGTGTCGGTTTTAAAAACACTAAAACTGTTAAGGCCGCCGTGCAGCCCTTCACCTAAATATTTTAAATAAGCTTCCTTTTTAGTCCATATTTCAAAAAAGGCAGTGGGTGTGGGGGTTTTATTGATATAGGCATATTCATCTTCACAAAAACGCTTTGCAACCTTTAAATTTGGAATTCGAAGTTTTTCGGCATCTATACCAACGTTTTGTTCACTTACCGCAATTACTGTTAAATCGCCCGAGTGGGAAACGTTAAAATAAAAATTTGGGAAGTTTTCAAAATAGGGCTTACCGTGGGCATTGCGCATAATTTTTAGAGATAAAGCATCAATATTATATTTTTCGGCTACAAGCTTAGATAAAAAGTTGTAATGGTCGATTTTGTTTTTAAAAATATAAATTTTAGTCACGGCTTCATTTCCTTTTTTATTTATTATAGCAACAGTTACTGTTTAAATCAATCGCTTATTATGTGCTTTTCGGTATTTAAGAGGTGTAGTATTACAGTGTTTTTTAAAAATAACCGAAAAGTAATCGGCAGATTTAAAACCGCTTGAAAAGGCGATTTGCTTTATGGAATATTCGGTAGTAAGCAAAAGCTCTTTGGCGTATTCCAAAGACTTATTGCGAATTTCTTCGGCAACACCGTGCCCACATAATTTTGAAAAAAGGCTTTGTAAATAAGGAACACTGATAAAGCAGTTTTCTGCAACGTCCTTGACCGAAATACCCTTTGTAAAGTTGCGGTCAATATATTCAAGCGATTTAATAATATAAGCGTTATTAACTTTGTTTTTTTCATTTACAAAGTTAAGTGTTTTACTTTCTTTAATTAAAAATTCTTTTATAAGGAATATAAGAATTTCAAGTTGAGATTCAATATTAATTTGATTTTCAATTTTTATTAAATATTTGTGTTGTATATCTAAAAGTGTTTCAAGCGGAATATTAAGTCTTTTGGCAAGGTTTTTGTTTTTTCTTTCACTAAAATCCCCCATAAAGCCTGTAAGGGAAATTATTCCAAAATTAATATCATTAATAAGTATGGGGGCGGCAAATTCTGTAACACCGCAAAAGCAAGTGCTTTTTGTTATGCCATTATTTGCGAGTACTTTTTCAAAAAATTTGTGTTTTAAGCGGGTACAGTTGCGGAAAATTTGTGGATTATCCTTTACAAACAAGCAGTATTTATTAAAATGCCAACGCTTAAATTGCGGCAATTTGGCAAGCGGTGTTTTGGCTAAGGTATCGTAGCTATCGGATATCGATATATCGGCAC
>JBGVDY010000121.1:0-1970 GCA_045119585.1 Acutalibacteraceae bacterium
TAGGTGTTAGTCACACAATCATTCTCGACTGTTTTTTGACCTTCTTTGGCTCAAGCGCTAACGATGCCGCTTTTAACGCTTGGGTTACCGACTCAACCGACTCTTCAAACCGCGGCGCCGCAGAAGGCATAAACGCTATGATGCCGCTAGTTAGTATACTTGTTGTTTTTGGCGGATTTATGTTTTTTGATTTAGAAAAATCAAAAAGTTGGTCAATTATTTTTGCAATAATTGGCACCCTTGTTACATTAATCGGTATACTCGGCTTCTTTATTATTAAAGAACCATTTGTTACCCCTGTAAAAGATTCTTATATAGGCGGTATTATTTACGGCTTCAGACCTAAAACTATTCGTAAAAATCCAATACTTTACCTCAACCTTTTAGCTTTTATAATATTCAACGTTTCAATCCAAATTTTTATGCCTTATCTCATCATATATTACGAGGTTAGCCTTGGCATGACAAACTATGTGCTTATTATGGCACCTGCTATAATAATTGCTTCGGTAGTTACTGCTTTTTGGGGCAAGGTTTACGACAAAAAGGGATATTCTTTTTCGGGATTCTTTGCAGTATTGTCACTAATTTTAGGTTATATAATCCTTTTCTTTACAAAAACCACCCTACCTGTATTCATAGGCTCACTTTTAATGATGTGCGGTTATCTTTCGGGAATGGCGGTATTTGGCGCAATTATCCGCGACAACACACCCGTTGGCTATTCAGGTAGACTTCAAGGAGTTAGAATTTTCTCACAGGTGCTAATTCCCGGTATTGTAGGTCCTATGATAGGTAAAAAGGTGCTCGAAAACGCCGAGCTTATTACAAATAACGACGGCACAACCTCATTTGTACCCAACGCAAATATATTCCTTGCCGCTCTTGTTGCTGTTATATTTGTGCTACCGTTTTTTGTTAAAAGGAGAAATAAATGATTTACACCGTAACACTTAACCCATCGCTTGATTATATCGCTTTTTGTGACAGCTTAAATATCGGCAAAACCAACCGCACAAAAGAAGAATATATCGTCCCCGGTGGTAAAGGACTAAACGTTTCAATTTTACTTTCCCGATTGGGTAGTGATACCAAAGCTCTCGGGTTTATTGGCGGATTTACAGGAAAAGAGCTTGAACGGTTGCTTAAAAACGAAGGTACTAACTGCGATTTTACACAAGTTTGCGATAATACACGAATAAACGTAAAGTTAAGTTCTGATGAAATTACCGAATTTAATGCAAGCGGAATTTCACTTGACAATGATAAAATATCCGCTTTAAAGAAAAAGCTTTCAACACTACAAAGCGGTGACTGGCTTTGCCTTTCGGGAAGTATCCCAAAAGGTGGTGACAGTAGCATTTACAAAGATTTAGCACTTTGCGTACCGTCAGGCGTTAAGGTCGTTATAGATGCTGTAGGTGATGCGCTTTTAAAAGCATTAGAAATTAAACCTTTTCTTATAAAACCCAACATTGACGAGCTTTGCGATATTTTCGCAACTGATATAAATACCGATGAGGACATTATCACCTACGGCAAACAATTACAGAATACAGGTGCTCAGAACGTGCTTATATCTATGGGCAAGGACGGCGCAATACTTATTGATAAAAACGGCGAAACACATATCCAAAAAACGCCAAAAGGAAAAGCCGTAAATACTGTAGCGGCAGGCGACTCTATGATAGCAGGCTTTATTCACCGCTATATAGAAACACTCGATTATGCCGACACTTTAAAATTTGCAACCGCTTGTGGAAGTGCCACCGCGTTTTCTGAATGGATTGCCGAAAAAGAACTTATTGAAAAACTATATAATACTTTATAAAACTTTTAAGGGGGCTGCTATGATAGCAGCCCCTTGTTTTTGTCATTTCGAGCGAATGCGAGAAATCTTTTTTGACACAAGAAAAAGCGGTCAGCTTGCGCCAACCGCCCTTTGTGAAAACAATTTTTAGAAAGTAGTG
>JBGVDY010000122.1:0-3088 GCA_045119585.1 Acutalibacteraceae bacterium
ATTTGTCCGCTGCAATCTCTCATACAACCGCTGTTGGCAAGTATGGTTATTTTTTTATTATTATTTTCAGCCCATGTTTTAAGTGTTTTTAAAAGTTTTATATCACGGTTACATTCCTTTGCAACACAAAAGCTGTCAAACAAATGTGAGATATACTGCATACCTTTAATTGATGCAATCTTCATATTAACAGAAGCCTTTAATTCAATATCGGGATATTGATTTTTAATCATAAAAGCAATAGCAGGGGATGCGGTTGTCACACAATCGGGAGCAATATCGTTATTTATAAGATAATCTATAACAGAGTAAACTTTACCCATTAAAGTTTTGCTCATAGAATCTTCCCCGTAGCAATTAGCGTTAAAAAGCAAATTGAGTTTTATGCCCATTTGCTTTATGGTCTTTAATTCTTGGGTTAAGATATTTTGCATCTCATAGTCGATATAACCGTCAAAACCACCTATCATTGAACGACCGCTTGGTATATTGGTCCAAGCGAAATAAACTTCCTCAATACTTTCTGCATAAGATTGTACAAGTTTAGAAAACGGGTGATTTTCAATAAATTGGTAGCCAACTGAAAGTTTAAGCATAAGTTTACTCCCTAATCTGCTTCAAGGTCGTGCTTTTTGGAAAGTTCGTTTTCGGGTGATTCGGTTTTCTTATTTAACTTTGACATAGCACCCAATGCGCTAACTGAAGTGTTTCCGCCTTCTCTTGCTTCGTAATCAGACCAATCAACACTCCAAAGTGGTTTGCGACGGAATGGCTTATGGAATTTATTTTTAAGAACGCCGCGTTTTTCAAGACTAACCATACAAGCACGTGTACATCCCTTAGCACCGCAAACGGCTTGTCCTGTATTATATAGATTGGCAGGTTTAAAGTAGAAGGGTGAGTGTGAGCCGGGTTTCACATCATCGCGGCCTTCCTGATAGGTGCCTTTTTCGCCATCCTTACAAAGCTCACCGCCACGAAATGCAATGTCGCAAGCATCACAGTCAAGCTCGCCCCATTCAACTTCATGTCCGGCAAGGTTTACCTTAACGGTTTTAGTTGCACTAATTGCATTACCGGGACATTCTCTTACACATGCCATACATTTATTGCAAAGTTTAGGGCCGTTATAAATCGGATCGGGTTCAAGTTCTAATTCGGTTAAAATAACGCCAATTCTTAGTCGGGGACCGAATTCAGGTGTTAAAAGCATTTTACTGTAGCCGATTTCGCCAAGTCCTGCTAAGTATCCGCAAATACGAAGATGAAGCATAATATCAGGTTGCGGCTTGCCCTCTTCTACGGGTTTTGAATAGTTTTCTCTTATATTGCCGTCGTTATCAATACCACGCCAGTCGCTTTGATGACCTAATGGTATTGCTTCGTAGCCTTCATCTTCGATAACACGGCACATATTAATAACGGTAAGCGGAATGTACATATAAGTAAGACCGCCATAACCCATTGCCGAATAGTTTGAAAAGAAAGTGCCCTCCTCAATACCGCGTAAGGAACCGCGCATAACTCTAAAGCCCATAACAATCATACTTTTAGCTTCAGGCATAATATAGCGTGGATCCATATTAGCGGGTGCGCCTTCAAAACGGTCAAGTGAAGCAATGCCACAAAGGTCGGCGCCGCACTGATAAGCCAACTCTTTAATCTGCTGTGCATTCATAGTAAAAATCCTCTTTTATAATTTTTCACTTAATTTTTCGCAAGAACCTAAATTTATGTTTGATAGGTTAAGGTTTTTAACATATTCAACCTTCATAGGCTCAAACGCATTGGTAGTTATATCGGAAATATATATATTTTCAAGCGGCGAATTTTCTTCACCTAAAATATATATACCTCGGTTTGCTTTGTTGCATTTAACGTTGTTTATAGCAATATTTCTAAATTTAGGCATATTGTTAAAAACAGTATTGCGCTTAAGAGAAAATTCTTCATTATAGCGTAGGGTAATTATAACCGCTTCGGTTATAGAAGTATCAGCGCTTACGTTTTCAATATCAATATTCTCAACAACACCGCCGCGACCCGGCATACTCTTTATACGAACAGCACTGTAAACTCTGCCAAAATTACAGTCGTGAATGTAGGCGTTTCTAACATCGGCACTGGTTTCACTGCCTATTGTTAAAGCACCGTGACCACCAGGAGCGGTACAGTTGCGTATTTCAATATCCTCGCAAGGAATACCAACCTCCCAAGCGTCTTGGTTACTTAGGGTTTTAAGGCAAATAATATCATCGCCTGTATCTATATGGCAACCATCAATAAGCCCGCGCTTGCAGCTGTCTAAATTAATACCGTCTGTATTAGGTCCGCAGGTGGGGTTTTTAACCTTTACGTTACGAACAATAATGTTTTTGCACCAAACAGGATGAATTGTCCAGGAAGGACTGTTTTCGAACGATACGCCTTCAATAAGTACGTTTTCACAATCAACAAATTGTAGCATACGTGGCCTTAGTGAAAAATCGGGCTTATCGTAAACACGGTCAGTTAGGGGAGCCTTGATTTTAGCTTTTTGAAGTAAATCCTTTAGCACACCCCTGTTGTGAAGCATTGGCCACCAAAATGCACCGTTGCCGTCAAACTTACCAAAACCTGTAAGCGCAATATTCTTGCATTTATGGGCATACAAAAGATGGGACACACTATAACATCGAGTGCCGCCTAAAACACCATATACTACAGGAAGATAATCTTCAAAATCGCTACTAAAGGTTACTTCGGCACCTTTTTCAAGGTATAGATTTACGTTATCCTTAAAATGAATTGCGCCTGTGAGCCATTTACCTTTGGGAATAATAACTCTGCCACCGCCGTTTTTGCTGCATTCATTTATTGCATCAGCAATTGCTTTTGTGCATTTTTGGTCCGGATTTGGTAGTGCCCCAAATTCCGTAATGTTATAATCTTTTTCCAAAAAACTTGGGGCTACGGGAGATTCAAAAGGTTTAAAGAATTTCATTTTTTGCCTCCAAAACATATATTTGTATATTAATTCTATAATTAACAAGGAATATATTCAATGCACATAATTATAAAAAAATTGCACAATATTCCAATTTTTCTT
>JBGVDY010000123.1:0-2903 GCA_045119585.1 Acutalibacteraceae bacterium
TATCTTCGGCATTAAACATTTTGTAATTCCCCAATCATTTAATAACTTTTATATACTAAAACGATCCTATCTTTTTTTGTCCTTTTTTCGGAAGAAGTAATAATAAATTTTCCCTTATGGCGTATTGAAATTGAATCACCGTTTGATATAACCTTGGTATTTTTTTCGGTCAAAACCGAATTAACACTTACAAGGCCGTTTTCTATCATAGAAACCGCCATATTACGAGAGCATTTAGCCAAAACCGAAACAATACAATCAAGTCTTAAAGAAGCAACCGTTGCGGTATTTTCCAAAAGCTTATCTCGATTAGGTAAATCTTTATTATCACAAAATTTAGCAGTAACTCCTACTCTACCGACTTTTATAAGATTTTTTGCAACAAAATCAGCAATATCACTATTTAAAAATACAACGGCTCTACCCTTTTCAATCAAAATATCGCCTACTGTTTCACGCTTTATACCAAGAGCCATTAACGAACCTAAAAAATCTCTGTGATGAAGTATATCTACTTCTCGATAAGTAAATGTTAACGCTGTTATAGGAAAACATTCGTTAGTAACCCATTCAGGAAAACAACCTAAATAAGTTCGCTCAGAATCTTGTGCACCGCCATAAAAAGAGTATTTAATATTTTGATTTTCTAAATATTTTCGAGCTAAAATTGTTTCTTCAAGTGATAAAAAACCTAAAAATTTCGGTTTGTCGGTACGAAGAGTTGAATCAACCGTATCTTTAATTCTGGGTAAAAGAATATTAGAATCCATTAAAAATACATATTTGTATCACCGAACTCATCAAGATTAACTTCTCCTTGAATGTTAACCTGATTAGGAACGATAATAAATGTAGAAACTGCAACCTTACGAACGTTACCGCCAATAGCGTAAGCCGCACCGCTTAAAAAGTCAACAATTCTTCTTGAAACACTGCTTTCGCAAGCTTCAAGGTTTAATACAACTGTTTTATTTGCTGTTAAATGGTCAGCTATAGCAGAAGAATCTTCATAACGATCTGGCTTAACCAAAATAACCTGCATTTGATTAAGATTAAAATCAATAGTTTTAGATTTTCCGCCGCCTAAAATACGGGGTTGATTTTCACGTTTTACAGCAACAGGCTCGTAAACCGGTTTCTTTTTAGGAGTTTCCTCAATTTCCTCGTTTATTTCTTCGAAATCATCCTCTTCAGGTATAGTCATTATGTTTTTAATGCTTTCAAAAATTCCCATTTTTATATATCCTTTCATTCTATTTTTATATAAATTAACAATTATATCATATAATTGCGTTTTCCAAATAATGCAGTGCCTACTCTAACAAGATTAGCACCTTCTGTAATCGCTAAATCAAAATCATCGGACATTCCCATAGAGAGAATGCTTATATTAGTATTATCTATATTTTGGTCCTTAATGTCAACATAAAGGTTGTACATTTGACGGAAAAATCCTTTTTGTTTTTCTAAATCTTCACAAATAGGCGGTATTGTCATAAGACCGCAAATACGAATATTACTAAAACCTGCAATTTCTTTGACCGCATTTAAAGTATCTTCGGGCATAAATCCCCATTTAGATTCTTCTTTGCCAATATTTACCTCTAATAAAATATCCATAATAATATTATGTTTTACGGCTTGCTTAGAAATTTCTCGCGCCAGTTTAACTGAGTCAACCGATTGAATTAATGAAACCTTATCTATTATATCCTTTACCTTATTGGTTTGTAAATGACCGATAAAATGTTCCGTTACAGAATTTAACGAGTTGTGCTTTAAAAGTAACTCTTGAACTTTATTTTCACCAACGTGTGTAATACCTTTAGAAATAGCATAATTAATAGTATCAACGTCAACTGTTTTAGTTGCAGCTAAAAGGACAACCTCTTCACAAGTTTTGTTAGCGATTTTTAAAGCTTTATTAAATTTTTCTAAAACTAAATTATAATTTTGGTCAAACTCTTTAGTTGATAATTTTTCCATCTTTAAGATTTTTCCCTTTCACTACTACTTGATCATATAGTCTTAATGAACCGTTCGATTCTCCTTTTTCACAAAGAACATAATCGTCAGCATTGTAAACTATTTTAACCTCTTTGAATTTAACCTGCATACCACTAACAACAAAAACACCGGGTTTGGAATCAATGTATCTAAGCGCTTTTTTAGGAATACGAAGCCCACTGTATTCATGCTTCACAACAGTCATTGGACCTGTTCGCATTGTTGCAAGTTCACTATTCATATCGCTACATGCAAATATAATAACAGCATCAGTACCGTCTTTAGATAAATTAATATTTTTAACAGTTACCAACAACTTAGGTGAAGCCACAGTTTGAGTATATATAGTAAGATTATCACCTACTTTATAATTTAATGAATCCGTTAAAGAAACATTAGCTGCTATATACCACTCATAGTCTGAAACAATTTTTCCAATAACGTTAGATTCGGTATTGGATTTTTTAAGATTATTTAAAAATTGAGGCGTAATTGTTGTTAAATCATCTGTTTTGAATGCTTCTTCATATCCGTCAGTTTTAGAGATAAAATAACCCGACTGTGTTGATTTAATTTTTCCAATAGGTGATGATAAAGAGCCTTCTAAAGAACTGAGTTCAGCATTTAATATAGAGAGTTGTGAGCTAAAATCAGTAGTAACACCTAAAACTGCTTGTCTTTTGTTCAAGGCGTTTAATAACTGGGAACCACTAAAACCTACGTTTGAAAAATCACCGAAAGCGGTTGATAAAATCAAAGAGTTTAATTTACTGTCAACGTTAGCATTAGCAGCATCAAAATTAGCAGCTTCAACGTTATTTTGTGAAAGAATATCTTCAATATCGCTTATTTTAGCTTTAACTGAATCGATTTTACTAAGAGTTAATGAAGCGTCT
>JBGVDY010000124.1:0-5096 GCA_045119585.1 Acutalibacteraceae bacterium
TTTTTGCCATAAATTATCCTCCTTGCTTAAAACAATAAAATTTTACCATAGTGCTTGATTTTTTTGAAGTGAAGATTTATAATGGTGCTATGAAGAAACTTCATAGCAAAGGAGAAAAAATGGAAACCTTTAAAATTAAAGCAATGCTAAGCGCGGTAAAGAATAAAAGCCTTTCGAAAGCGGCTGAGGAGTTTTCCTACACGCCTTCGGCATTCTCGCATATTTTAACAAATTTTGAAGAAGAACTTGGCGTGAAAATTTTTGAGCGTTCTTCAAAGGGTGTGACCCTTAGTAATGATGGCGAAAAGCTATATGAAGCTTTTTGTGATATAAAAAAAGCAGAAGACAAAGTTTGGGAGATTATAGCTGATATAAAGGGGACAAAGGATTTTTCGCTTTGTATCGCTTCTTTTTCAAGTATGTCGCGTCAGTTGGTTTCAGGGGTTATTAAGCGTCTTAAAAAAGAATATCCTCATATTAAATTAAATGTAAGTGTGGCCGATAATGTTACAGGTTGGATAGAAAATAATAAGGCAGATATAGTTTTTGCCGATAGCGGTTCATTTGGCGAGCGCGAATGGTTGCCGCTATTTGAGGATGAGTACTGTGTAATTGCGCCTAAAGGTTTGCTTGGCGATAAAAAAGTAATAACCCGCACAGAACTATATGATTATCCTTACATATATACTAAAGGTTTTAATACTGAGAATTATATCGATATAAATAAATTCAAGGAAATTACAATTTTTAGTTCGGAAGACGATTTATCAATACTCAATATGGTCAAGGACGGGGTGGGACTTTCAATTATACCAAGCCTTGTTATAAAGGGCAACGAGGGAGAGATTGATGTTTTAAGGCTTGAGCCGAGTTTCAAAAGAACGATGGGTGTTGCATTTAATTGTAAAAAAATTGAAGAGTTGGGTCTTTTAAAATTTATAAAGAGCATAAAATAGAAAAAAGCCACGGAAATTTCCGTGGCTTTTAAAGTTTCTAAAAATTATTCAGCAGTTTCTTCTGCTACTTCTTCTACGGGAGCTTCAACAGCTTCTTCAACAGGGGCTTCTTCTACAACTTCTTCAGGGAGAAGTGCGCGGATTGAAAGGCTTACGCGCTTTTGTTCAAGATCAATAGCGGTAATCTTTGCATCAACTTCTTGACCAATCTTTAATTCGTCTTGAGGTTTAGCAATGTGCTTGTTAGCAATTTGAGAAATGTGAACAAGACCGTCAACACCGGGGATGATTCTTGCAAATGCGCCGTAGGTGGTCATGCTAACGATAGTAGCCTTTACAACATCATCAACATTGTAGTTGTTTTGGAAAATAGTCCAAGGATTATCTTCAGCCTTTTTATAGCCTAAAGAAATTCTCTTCTTTTCTTTATCAAGGTCTTTAATATAAACTTCGATAATATCGCCAACCGATACAACTTCAGCCGGGTTCTTAATACGAGCCCAAGAAAGTTCAGAAATGTGAACCATACCGTCTACACCGCCGATGTCAACGAATGCGCCGTAGCCTGTTAAAGACTTAACGGTACCGTTGTAACGGTCGCCGATTTCGATATCAGCCCAAATCTTTTCTTCCATCTCTTTTCTTTGTTCACGAAGAACGCTGCGGATAGAACCAATAGCTCTTCTGCCGCGGCCAATTTCGATAATACGGAAGGAAACTTCTTGACCCTTTAATTCTTCTAAAGAATCATTTTTAGAAAGGGTTGCCTGAGAAGCAGGGATAAATACGCGAACATTGTTTGCGTAAACAACAACGCCACCCTTAATGATATCTTTAACAGTACCTGTTAAAATTTCAGCAGAGTCTTTAGCGTCTTTGATTTTGTCCCAACCTGCAATAGCGTCATAACGGCGCTTAGAAAGCATTGCGGTGCCTTCTTGATCATTTATTTTCATAATGATAAGGTTGATTTGGTCGTTAACCTTAACTTCGTTTACAAGGTTTACGTTAGCATCGTTTGAGAATTCAGCAGCGGTTATGTAACCTGTAACGCCTCTGCCAATATCTACTGTAACTTCTGTTGAGTTAACAGCAACAACGGTACCTACTACTTTTTGGTCACCTGTAAGGTTGCTTAAGGATGCTTCAAATGCTTCCTCATCTGTCATTTCTTCAAATGTTTTTTCTACAGTTTCTTCTAACTGCTCGTCTTTCGGTTGTAAATTTTCCGACATGGTTTTTATGGCCTCCTTTATTATACCGGCAGGTGTAGATGCACCCGCAACAACTCCAATGCGTTTACATCCTTTTAAAAATTCAAACGGTAATTCGTTTGCAGTTTCAATAAGAAAAGTTTTTTCGCAGTTCAGCTTACATACGTCGTAAAGTTTGGCGGTGTTAGAACTGTGTTTTCCGCCAATAACTATTACACAATCGCTTTCAAGCGAAAGGGTATGAGCTTCTTCCTGCCGCAAAGAAGTCGCATTACACATTGTATCAAAAATTTTCGCATTTGTACATACTTTTTTTAAATTTTTTTGAACTTTTTTCCAGATTTTTGCATTAAAAGTAGTTTGCGAAACCAATGTGACATTTTTTGATACCAAAGTTGGATTATTTTTGAGCAAATTGTCCAATTCTTCGGTATCTGCGATTACGAAGTATTCGCCCACTGTATGACCGATTATTCCTTTTACTTCCTGGTGATTTTTATCACCTGCAATTATGGTTATATAACCTTGTTTAGAATACTCGGCTACTATTTTGTGAATCTTTGCAACAAACGGGCAGGTTGCATTAACGTAATCCACGTTTAGACTGTCGCATAAATCTAATACCGATTTTTCAACCCCGTGCGAACGAATAACCAAGGTTTCACCTTGTGTTACTTCTTCGGGCGAATTTACAATTCTTACGCCTTTGGATTCTAACTCGGCTACTAATTGGGGATTATGAATAATAGGTCCCAAGGTGCAAACCTTTTTACCTTCGTTTAAAAGGTCGTAAACAGTTTGTACCGCTGCATTTACACCAAAGCAAAAGCCTGCCGTTTTGGCAAGTGTTATTTTCATATATTTGTATTTTCCTTTATTATTTTAAGTAAAAGCGCTAAAGAATCTTCAAACTCAAAGCCTGAAGTATCAGCTAAAATAGCGTCGTCAGCCTGTTTTAAAGGTGCTATTTCACGGTGCATATCGTTGTAGTCACGCTGTACCATATCATCGTAAACTTCCTTAAAAGTAACGGTAGTACCTTTTTGTACTAATTCATCATAACGGCGCTTTGCACGGTCCTTAGCAGAAGCGGTAAGGTAAATTTTAACGGTAGCGTTTGGAAGTACTACTGTACCAATGTCACGTCCGTCCATTACAACGTTATTTTCTCTTGCTAATTTTCTTTGCATTTCGAGTAAAAATGCGCGTACAGGCGGTTTTGCTGAAACTGCAGAAGCCATCATAGATGCTGCAGGAGTTCTTATAGCTTTGGATACGTCTTCACCGTCTAAAAATACTCTTTGTTCACCGTCTACAAAGCGAATATCTACTGTTGTTTCGGCTAAAATGCCGTCTATATCACAGTTTAAATCGGTATCTGCGCCCATTCTTGAAAATTTAAGACCTACAGTACGGTAAAGCGCACCTGTATCAACGTAAATAAAGCCTAACTTTTCGGCAGTTTTACGTGATAATGTGCTTTTGCCTGCGCCTGCAGGACCGTCAATTGCTACTGATATCATATTATTTTCTCCTTTTTAAGCATTAACACCTGCTGCATAGCCGGTTGAAAATGCGATTTGTAAATTAAATCCGCCTGTGTAGGCATCAACGTCAATAATTTCGCCTGCGAAGTAAAGACCGCTTACAAGCTTTGACTGCATAGTTTTTGGGTCTATTTCTTTAACCGAAATTCCGCCTGAAGTTATAATTGCTTCTTCTATTGGTCGAAAGCCTGTTATATGAAGCGGTAAAGCTTTGATTATATCAATAAGCTTTAGACGTTGTTCTTTTGTTATTTGGTTGACCTTTAAGTCTCCCGGAATACCTGATAATTTTATAATAACAGGTATTAAACTTTTGGGTAACAGTTTATCTAAAGAGTTTGAAAAGTCTTTGTTTTGTTCTTCGGAAAAATCCCTTAAAATGCGGTTATCAAGCTGTTCGAGTGTGAGTGCGGGCTTTAAATCTATAAAAGCGACGTACTGTTTTTTGCCCATATAGCGTATATGTGAAGATGCTGATAATACAAGCGGTCCAGATATACCAAAGTGGGTGAAAAGCATTTCACCGAGTTCTGAAAATAGCGGCTTTTTCTTGCTATCTTCAAAAACGCTTAAAGTAACGTTTTTAAGGCTTAAACCTGAAAGGCGAGTGCAAAAGCCTTCGTGGATTTCTAATGGGACTAGCGATGGTTTAAGTTCGGTTACGGTATGACCTAGTTCACTGGCCATTTTGTATCCGTCACCTGTAGAGCCTGTAACAGGGTATGACATACCGCCTGTGGCTAAAACAACACTATCGGCAGGTAAAATATCACCGTTTTGAAGCTTTACGCCTATTACCTTATTTTCACTTGTTATAAGCTTTTCGGCTGTGGCGTTTAAAATCTTGGTACCGCTTTTCAGTACTGCATTATATAAAGCATCTACAATATCCACCGCTTTATCTGAAACGGGGAAAACTCTATTGCCACGCTCGGTTTTTAGGGGTACTTTTTTGCTTTCAAAAAACTCCATAAGTTCGTGTGGTGAAAGCATTGAAAATGCGGAATATAAAAATTTGGCGTTTTTTGGAATGTTGTTAATAAGGGTGTCAATATCACAGTTGTTGCAAACGTTACATCTGCCTTTACCGGTTATCATAAGTTTTCTGCCAACCTTGGCATTTTTTTCTATTAACGTAACCTTGTTGCCTTTTTCGGCACTGGTAATGGCTGCCATAAGTCCTGCAGCACCGCCACCTATAATTACAACGTTTTTCAAGCTTTCTCACCGCCTAACTTATTTATTTTACTACAATCTGAGCAAAAAGTAAAGACTCCCTTTGAAAAAAGGGAGTCTAAAATCCTAAAAATATTATTAAATTATACGAACGCGGATAATACCTTCAATTGCCTCAATTTCGGTTTGAAGTGCTGATGTAT
>JBGVDY010000125.1:0-8877 GCA_045119585.1 Acutalibacteraceae bacterium
AGAACTTATACCAAAATCTTTAGCGAGGTCGCTTATTTTGTATTTATTGGTCATTGGCATTACTGTTAGCCTCCTGATTATTAAATATTGCATCGGCAAAACCGTTATCATTAACGGAAATAACGCCGCATTTTCTACCTACCGCGGTAGACAAATTTTCTACTGTTACATCTATTGTAAGTAACCTAATATTTTGTTTTGTAGCGTAAAATAAAATTTCCTTTTTGCTTTTTTCAGATAAGTCGTTCGCAGTTACAATAAGCTTTGAACGATTTTTCTTTATGGCTTCAATAGATTTTTGCATACCGTATTCCAGTTTTAAAGCCTTTGAAGCAAAACCTAAAAGTGTAAGGGATTTATTTGTTTGTTTCATTTAATTCCTTAGCTAATTTTTCATAAATTTCACTGCTTACTTCAAGAGAGAACGCACGGGATAAGGCACCGGATTTTTGCGCCTTTTTAAGACATTCTTCACTCTTACAAACGTAAGCTCCCCTACCGTTAAGTTTGCCCGTTAAATCAAGCTTAATCTCATTTTCGGGGGTTTTAACAACTCTAATAAGTTCTTTTTTAGGTTTCATTTCGCGACATGCAGTACACATTCGCATAGGAATCTTTTTTACACTCATAACAAAATCTCACTTAACTATAATTATTCACCAAAAAATCCGCTTTCGGGGTGAATATCAATCTTCCAACCGGTAAGCTTAGCGGCAAGGCGTACGTTTTGACCCTTGTTACCAATTGCAAGAGATAACTGTTCTTCAGGAACACTTGCTTTACAAACCTTAGGTTCTTCTGATTCGATTTCAACCTTAGCCACTCTTGCAGGAGATAAAGCTTCGGCAACGAACAAGGTTGGGTCTTCGCTATATTTTACAATATCAATCTTTTCACCTGCAAGCTCGTTTACAATATTGTTTACACGCTCGCCCTTAGGACCGATACAAGCACCTACTGCATCAACCTCGGGATCGGGTGAATAAACCGCAATCTTTGTTCTGGAGCCTGCTTGACGAGAAACTGCCTTAATTTCAATAGTACCGTCAAAAATTTCAGGAACTTCTTTTTCGAATAAGCGCTTAACAAGACCGGGATGTGTACGTGAAAGCATAATACGTGCTCCGCGGTCTGTTTCTTTAACGTCTACAACGTAAACCTTTATATGGTCGCCTTCTTTTAAAAGCTCATCAGGAACCTGTTCAAGCTTTGGAAGAGTAGCATCGCTATGACCAATTGTTAAAATAGCATTACCTGTTTTAGGGTCAATCTTTTGAACAACAGCAGTAACAAGCTCGTGTGTTTTACTTTGGAATTCAGCTAAAGTCTGTCCTCTTTCGGCTTCACGAACACCTTGTCTAAAGTTGTTTTTAGAGTTTTGTGCAACTACACGACCAAAGTTTCTTGTATCAAGCTTAATATCAACAAAACCGTTTTCAATAGCGTTTGTGTCAATAGCAACAGCATCTTCTTTAGAAATTTCGGTATAAGGGTCTAAAACTTCATCTACAACAGTTTTACGTGCTGTAACCGATAAAATTTCCTTTTCGCAATCAATAATACAGGAAACAATATCATTACCGCCAAAATCTTTACGAGCTGCAACTATAATTGCGTCGGCAATTTTTTCTGCAATAAATTCCTTAGGAATACCTCTTTCTTCTTCCATTAATTTAAGTGCAATAAAAAATTCTGCCGCGTTGTCTGTCTTTTTGGTTTTTCTACTCTTAGCCATTTTTTCTCAATTCCTCCAAATATATAATAGATTTTTACTCAAAATCACATAAATTCGCTTTAGATATTTCTTTCAAACTAAACTCATTGGTTACACCGTCAATATCCAAAACAATTTTTTCGCCTACAGATAACAGATTTCCTGTAAATTCTTTAACACCGTCAATTGCTTTATAAAGCTTAACCTTAATTTTTTGACCGATAACCTTTTCAAAATGCTCCGTTTTTACAAGCTCGCGCTCGAGTCCGCAAGAGCAAACCTCTAAATAATAGGATTTGTCAATCGGATCGGCTTCGTCAATTACCGGATCGATTGCATGTGAAACGTTTGTACAGTCATCAATAGTAATGCCGTCTTGCTTATCAATAAAAACGCGCAAATACCACGATGCGCCTTCCTTTACAAAACGAACGTCCCAAAGCTCGACACCCTGCTCATTTACAGTATCTTTAATGAGTTCATACACTCTGTCAGCAGCGTTTGCCATAGTTTCCCTCCTTGCAAAACAAAAGTGAGCGGCTGTTTGCCACTCACCTTTCTTACTAACTGTGGTTATTATAGCATAAAACTTTTGAAAAATCAAGTACTAATTTTGTGTTCCTATTTCATTCGCAAATTCATCTAAAATAGCTTGATCATCTCCACCTTGCTCAGGGTCTTCTCCCTCGTAGGTGTTTTTGTAAATGCTTACAAGTATATCCGTGTTTACTTTTTTGGAATACTCAGGTGTTTGCTCTAATATCTTACCCGGTTCGCTATTTTCATCATACTTTTCAAGCACTTTAATATTTTCATAAAGGAAGCCTGCCTTTAAAAGCTCTAACTTAGCGGTTTGTTCATCAAGACCTACAACGTTAGGCATTTTAAATTCTTTAGAGCCAAGACTTATAGTAAGCTCAATTTTTGTTTCCTTTTTAACTTCAGTACCTTTTTTAACAGACTGCTTACAAATTTGACCGCGCGCAAAATCGGAAGAATAAACCTTTGTATCCTTTAAAATAAATATAAAGTTTTCGTTACCTTCTTCATCTAAAATTTCCGCATAAGTTTTGCCTGTAAAATCAGGAACCTTATATTTTTTAACCGGCAAATCCTCATACTTGCTTGTAGTATCCTCTTCTTCGGGAACCGATACTACAACGTTACTTTCGGTTGGTTGCTTATCTTTATCGTTTCCCTTGAAAAAGCCAAAGTACAAAATCAACCCTAAAAGTATAAACACAAGTGCAGTAATACCTGCAGAAACAGCAACGTATTTCACACCCGAAGATTTTCTTTCTTTTTTGTTTTCTTTCTTGCCGGATTTAATTTCTTCCGGCTTTTTTTCCGGCTCGGTTTCTACAATTTCACCGTAAACAAGCTCGTTTTTAAGAGTTTCAATATTAGCCGTACGCTCAGAAGGGTTAACCTTTAAGCCATTAGCCAATGCTGCCAAAACGTGACGGGGTAATTCCTCTGCAAACCTTGAAGGAATAGCAAGACCGGGATTTTCCATTCTTAAAGTAGCCTTTGGAACAACGTCACCAATAAAAATTCTAAATAATGTAGCGCAAAGACCATAAACGTCAGTATATGCGCCCACTCTCATATTAGCAATTCCATACTGTTCAATAGCGGCATAGCCATCAAAAAACTCGTTTTCAATATCACTATCAGAAACACGAAGTCTTTTAATACCATATTCCGTTATACGAAGCTTGCCGTCACGACCAACAATAATTGTTTCAGGGCAGATACCGCCATGCACCATACCAATATCGTTCATAGACTTAATAGTATCAATAAGCGGCAAACACAATGCACGTGCTTGTTCCCACTTTAATACACCGCCGTTTCTGGTTAAAAAGTCTGACAACGTAATGCCTTGAATATTTTGATAAACAGTATATGCTGTACCATCCACTTCAAATACATCTTCAACTTCCTGCAAAGAAGGAAAAGATTTACTCATTATAGTTCTGCCTATTTCAATAAACTCAAGCAAACCTTCATTGAAAACATATTTTTTATCTGGTGCAATTGAAACTGTTGCATCAGGATTTCTGAAAGCAATACCCAACGGGAAATATTCCTTAATCTTAACTGAGATATTGTTGCTTAAATCCCATGCGATATAGGTAATGCCTTCGCCATTAACCGAAATCGTCTTACCTATAACGTATCTATTTTTTATTACGTATTTAACGGGCAATGCCTGTGAATGATTTTGCAAAGAATTATCATATCCGCAAATGGGACAAATTTGGGCACCATCAATATCATTCATACAACCCATACACAATTTCTCGGTATCCATAATAAGTTCCTCCGAAAATAGTAGTTTCTAATATATTATATCATACTTGTCAAGACGTTTAATCTTTGTTAGGTATTGCAATATAATTTTTAAATACACAAGTATGATGTGGTGTTATAATCTTGTCCTCGTGAAGCGAGCCAAAATACCAATGCTTAAATTCAACCGAGCGACCCAGCTCTTCAAAGTAGCCGTTAAGCTTGTTAATATGTTCGCTATCGCCATTTCTCAAAAGCATGGCACTTTTAACAAGTGATGGTGGTTCGTGTGTAATCATATAATCAACCTTACATCCTACTTCATCAAGTGTTCTGGCACCCTCTGCCATTTCAAAGGCGGTAGGCTCTTCATCACTCCACCAAGTGCCTTGTTCTCTGCGCATATCCTTGTCGGTGCTTTCTCCACCGCCAAAGGTGAAAAAGGTATTACCGTCAATGCCAAAGATTTGTCCACGCATTAAGTGTATTAAATTTCCTTTGATTCTATGTACCATTCCACCGTGCCAATAAGTAACTCGCGCGCGGTTTATAGTATTAAGATTATCGTGAGTGCCATCGACAAAAGCCGTAACAAAGCGCCTTGTAGCAAGGTAATCTATAACCTCTTTTTCGGTTTTGCCGCCGTCAAAAATATAGCCAAAATCGCCGCAAACTATAAGCACGTCACCGCTTTTTAAACGTCTGAAATTCTTATCGTAAAGACGTTCAAGGTCGCCGTGCATATCACCGGTAATATATATCAAAAAATTTCACCTCAAATTAAAAAAACACTTTAAAATTATAAAAATTATGCTATAATGATATTGTAACATATTTTTAAGGAGATTTCTATGGCAAAAAAGATTTTTTCTGCTTTTTTTATATTTTTATTAGTTTTTGTTGCGGTTTTCACCCCAATAACATCCTACGCTTATGAACCTACAGGTATTGATTTAACTGCCAAAGCGGGGATGTTGGTATCTTTGGATACGGGCGAAATACTTTTCGAAAAAAATATTGACGAAAAGGTCTACCCCGCTTCCATTACTAAGATTATGACCGCATTAATAATGCTTGAAAGTGATAAATTTGACCCCGATGCAAAGGTTAAAATCAATCAAGCTTGCTTAGATAAAGTTTTAGGTACAGGGCTTTCGGTATCACTATTAGAAGAAGGTGAAGAAATCACCCAACTCGACCTATTATATACCGTGCTTTTGTCATCTTATGGTGACTGCACCTACTTAGCGGCGGAAATTTTTGGCGGCGATTATGATAATTTTGTCAAAATGATGAATGATAAGGTAAAAGAGTTAGGTCTTACAGGCACACATTATTCTAACCCTGTAGGTCTTCACGAAGAGGAAACCTATACAACCGCACGTGACACATATATACTTACAAAGCACGCTTTAAAGCACGAGCTTTTTAAAACAGTCACTTCGCAGTCGCGCTACCATTTCGAAACCGCTAAGGGTACTGAACGCAATCTTTCAACCACCAACTTTTTGCTTGATAAAAATACTAATTATTGGTATCAATATGCAGGCGGTGTAAAAACCGGTTTCACCGATGCCGCCGGCCGTTGCCTTGTAAGTACCGCTTCTTATAATAACTACAATTATATGTGTATTCTTTTCGGTTGCACTAATAGTACACAAAGGCGTTACGACTTTTTAGAAACTAAGGAGCTTTACCGTTGGGCATTTAATAATTTCTCTTATAAAGAGGTTGCCAATTCGGACGAGCCGGTTAGCGAAATCCCTGTAGACCTTTCAAGCGAAACCGATTTTGTATCACTTTATTTTAAAGAACCTTTTGTAACAATACTCCCTAACGGTGCCGACCAATCCACCCTTGTTCCCAAAACAAAACTTATAGCTGAAAGCGTAGACGCGCCAATTAAAAAGGGTGACGTTTTAGGCAAAGCCGAAATTTACTACGCTGAAAAGCTTATAGGTGAAGTTGATTTGGTGGCAGGTAATAACGTTGAAAGAAACGATATTCTTGCAATAATCCGCTCTATCAAAAACTTCTTTGCAAGCGATTATATGAAAATTGTGTATATTGTTCTTGGCTTAATTGTTGCAATTTTTATATTAGGTTGTATAATATTAAACCTTCCAAAGAAAAAACGCAAAGTAAAATATAAGCCTTATAAAAACACAAAAAACAACTACGATAGATAATATAAAAGTTTAAACGGATTCGGTTTTCCGAATCCGTTTTTTCGTTATACAATAAAAACTGACTCGGTTAAACCGAGTCAGTTTAAATTTTATAAGCTTAGAAAATTATCAATTCTAAGGTTTATTTGTTGAGTAAATATTCGCGTATTTTTGTGATATCAGCATCATCAATTGCGTTGTTTGCAACTATATCAGCTTTTGCAATAACAATTGCATTTGCAGTATTTACATTTTCTGATAAGTAAACTAAATCGCGAATATCAGTTCCAATAACACCGTTAATATCGCCTTCTATCCAAACGTTATACTCGCCCGAATCAGAAAGGGTGAAAGTATTATCTGCGGAAACTTCAATATCAAGTAGGTTACCGTCTTTATCGGAAAGACAAAGCTTTTCGCCTTCAGGTAGATTTACAGTAAATACACCTGCAGTTTCGGTGAATCCGATAATATCTTTATAGATTGTAGTGTTATTGATAATAAAGTACTTAGGCGGAATAATCTTATTACTATCTGATTGAGTGCTTAATATAGCTTTCAAAGCAGCTGTATCGGTAATACCGGCAGAATTTATAATTTGTACTGCAGAATTTGCACCAAATGCAGTTCTATATGCATTACTACCCGAAAGTTCTAATTTGAAACCTGTAGCTGCTTTAATATTAAAGTTAACGTTACCGTTAAAGGTTGTAGTATGGCTTGCTCCTTCTGCGTTAATACCGGAGCCTAATTGGAAAGTATAATACTCTTTAATGTTATTAAGCACTACATTAACATCACCGTTAAATGTAGGAGCGTGCCAACCTGCGCCTAAAGTAAATGATTTAGAGCTTGAGCCTTCATCTTGGTCGTAACCGCTTTCAAAGTTGATATTTACATCATCAGCAAAGGTCTTGTTGACATCGGCGAAATAACCATTCCATTTCCAACCTTTGAATGTAACATTCTTACCAAATGTAACATTATTACCGTTCATATTAAAGATAGTGTAGTTATGCTTTTCCTTGCCATCTGTACCTACTGTGGTATATCCGTCAGGATTGATAAGAACGTTTTCAAACCTAACGTCACCGTTCAATTTAAGGCCAATACGATCTTCACCAAGAGTTACTTTAGTAGAAAGTGAAGAAATATCAAGCAAGAAGTCATGAGCTACTGCAGTGCTGGTATCTTCACCCCAAAGTACAGGACTGCCTTCAACATAAATAGCCTTAACGTAGACAGTATTGCCCTTGCCGTAGGCTGCTTTATTAGCAGCTTTAATAGCGGCATTTATAGTTTTGAAAGGTTTATCTTCGGTCTTACCGTTATTAGTATCATCACCGTTAGGACTTACGTAGTATGTAATAGTAGCACTGGTGTCTTTAGTTGCCTTTAAGGTATATTCACCGGTTTGAGTAAGGGTGATTTTTCCGTCAGTCAAAGGCGCTTTTACGCTTTCATCAGCATTTACAAGTGCAACATCACTATATAAATCGGTATTGATATCAACCTTAAAGCTACCTGCTGTTGTAGTTTGCGCAACGTCAGCTATAATATCTGCGGGTTTTTCTACATAATAGGATTTATATGTAGGATTTGCAGCCAACCAAGCATCAATATTAGTTTTATCTACAGTATTTGCAGGTGCAACAATTTGAATTGCTCCATTTATGGCTGTAGCATAAGTACCACCATTTGTTACTTTGGCTGCCGGTGTGCCGAAAGTTGCACTTTTAATTTGATTAAAGATAAAGTTTAAATTGCCTTTAATAGTCTTGGTACCGCCCCAATAAGTTTGGAAACTAATTGAACTTATATAAGCTTCGGGGTTATTAACAATAACGTTAACGTCATTATTCCATGTAGAGCCATACTTAGTGTTTGCGCCTATCAAAATGCCGGATTTATATTTATTATTAATAATAACGGTTTGTGTATTTTTAACGGTTTGTTCATTCTGTGCAAGTTCTAAAGTCAGATTAGAAGTTGTGACAGCGCCTTCACCTAAAGTAAGGTTGTGACCATAAAGCAATATTCTGGTACCATCAGAAGTGTACACTTTAATATCGTCAAACTCAAGGTCACCTACAACACCACCTGCAGGGATTGTTACAGAAGCTATACTTGCAACATCAGCAGATACAACCTTAAGTGTATACGGATAAGCTTCAGGGGTACCCCAAGTAATAGAACCCGTAGCCTTTAGGTTTACAGTAACACCTGCGCCGTAATTTTTAGTATTAGCCACTGCAACAGCTTCAGCAACAGTAGCGAAAGGAGCTTCCTGTGTGCCATTACCGTTTTCAGCAGCACCTGCGCTTACGTAATAGGTAACTTCTTTAACAGCTTTTAAGGTGTATTCGCCTGATTGAGCAATAGTAATAAATCCGTCTTTATCAAGCTCGGCACTAACACCATCGTCATTTACTAAGGCGATATAAGAATATTCATCAGGGTTTAAATTAACCTTAAACTTACCTGCAGTTGTGGTAGATTCAATAGCATCTGCACCGTGTCTGTTATTAATTACGTAGTAAGGAACAACATTTGCTATTTCGGTATAAGTGTTATTCACTGTATCATAAGTATAAAGCTTTTTACCACTAAAATAGGTTGAAGCGTTAGAAGAAATTGCTTCTACACCTGTAGAGTTAATAACCTGTGCGACAAAACCATCTAAAGCATAATAATTTGCAT
>JBGVDY010000126.1:0-4140 GCA_045119585.1 Acutalibacteraceae bacterium
TGGCACTGCGGATAACAATGCAGGAACATTTAATATGTCGAGTTATGATAAAGACGGTACAGAAGTATTAGAAGTGCAGGAAATCGTAAGAAAGAACTATGATATCATCAAGGGTGTATTTGCAGGTCATACACACCGCCATTCTTATACCGAGATTACCGCATTAGATGCAGACGGAAACATTATTCCTGATACATACATTCCGCAGTTTGTAACAAGTTCTGCTGATCAAGGCGATAATTGGGTTAACGAAATTGTTCTTGAAGCTGATGTAGAACTATTTGAAGGAACTTTCCAAGAAAACTTTAATGAAAAAACAACAGAAGATTTAACCGATTGGACAATTGACGGTTCTTCTACCGTAGCAAACGGGAAGCTTAACTTAAGCTCAACAGCGGTTAATAATAGTATATATGCTCATAATCAGTATATAAGTGTTGACTTTAAGGCTTCTGACCTTGCGAACGGTTTTGAAATTCGCGCAAGAATAAGCGGTAACAAGTACTATTCATTTAACGTTACAAACAGCACCTTGAAGCTCACTAAAACAGGCGAAGCGGTAGATACAGATTCATTTACATTTGATAGCAATAAGCTTTACAGGGCATCATTAAGTGTTGTTGGAAATGTATTAACCGCGTATATTCACGATTATACAGACGGCGGTACACTTAAAACATTTACCTATACTGATGCTAATGCTTATAAAGGTACAAAATTTGGTTTTGTTACCGATAGTACAGGTGTTATTCTTGACAATGTATACTTCTCGACAGAAAAGTTCAATGCAAATGATAATGGTTGGGTAGCAAACGATATTAACGGAGACCGTGATTTCGATATTCGCGACTTGGTTTACGCGGATGAAAATAAAACAACCACAGAAGAAAGTATCATTGCAAGAGCGGATAAAAACAACGATAAAATAGTGACTGATATTGATTTCAGAAAAATTTGTAAGTTTATACTTGGAATTTTTGAATAATTTTGATTATTTAGTAAACTCCCTATAAACTAAAGAACGGATTCGGGTGAAACCGAGTCCGTTCTTTAGTTTAAAATAATTGAAATTCCTTATAAAAATCGCATTTTGCGGTTGAAATAAGCGTAAAAATATGGTATGATAGATTGAATAAATATCTAAAGGAGCTGATTTAGTGGCTGACAAGCGCCCAATTGGTGTTTTTGATTCAGGACTTGGCGGACTTACAGTTGTTAAAGAGATAATAAAAGAACTCCCGAATGAAGATATTGTATATTTTGGTGATACAGGACGTGTGCCATACGGTGGCAGAAGTGTTGATACTATAAAGAAATATGCTTTGCAGGATGAAAAGTTTTTACTCTCGCATGATGTCAAGCTAATAGTTGCCGCTTGCGGTACTGTTTCTTCGGTTGCAAGTGATATAGGTGAAAGCTTGCCTGTGCCTTATTTTGAAGTGGTGTCTCACGCAAGTTATGCGGCGGCTAATGCTACTAAAAACGGCAAGATTGCTGTAATAGGTACTAACGCTACTGTAAAAAGCGGTCAGCATAAGGCTACTATTTTAAAGGCAAATCCTTCGCTTTCGGTTATAAACTGCGCATGCCCTATGTTTGTGCCATTAGTAGAAGAAGGCTGGTATAGTGAAAACGACCCTATCGTTTTAGAAACGGTTAAGCGCTATTTAAAGCCTGTTATTGATTTTGGTGCCGATACTTTAATAATGGGATGCACACATTATCCTGTTTTGAGTAAAGCTTTTTCACGTGTGTTAGGTGATAACGTAACCTTAATTAACGCAGGGACTACAACCGCTAAAGCAATTAAGGATTACATATACGAAAATGGCTTAGAAAACCAAAAAGGCGGTGAGCATCGCTTCTTTGTAAGCGACAAACCTGATTATTTTAAAGATCAGGCATCGGTCCTTTTGGAAAAGGATATAGATATGTGTAAGGTCGAAAAGGTGGATATAGGCAATTTATGATAAAGGATGTTATTATTAACATTAAAACCGAGCAAACGGTAGGCGATAGTACCGATACTATTGAATTTACTACCGATGGTCGCTTTGGTATAAAGGATGGAAGCTACTTTATTTCTTACGAAGAAAGCAAGCTTTTAGAAGTAGACGGCGACGTTAAAACAACCCTTTATATTAAATCTGATGATTCGGTTGTAATGCAACGAAACGGCGCTTACAGTAGCCGTATGGTAATAGAAAAAGGTGTAAGAAATAACTGCTTTTACGTAACCCCGATGGGTGAATTATCGCTTGGGATATTTGGTGAAAAGGTTAAAACAAATTTCTCCGAAAACGGCGGAAGTATTGATATGAATTACACTATAGATACAAATTTACAGCTTTTAAGCCGTAACAGTGTTAATATTTCAGTTAAAGAGGTAAATTAAAGATGTCAGTAATAGTAACAAAAGCAAAAAACGATATTAAAAATATTTTTATAGATGCAGCAAAAAAGGCTATGGAAAACGGTCAGTTATGCAGTGCAGAACTTACTGATTTCACAGTAGAAGTACCGCAAAACCGTTCTCACGGTGACTATGCAATTAATGCGGCAATGGTTTGGTCACGTCTTTTTAAAACCGCACCTCGTAATATTGCAGAAGCTTTAATTTCTAATATGTCACTTGATGGTAGTTATATCGAAAAGTGCGAAATTGCAGGTCCCGGTTTTATTAATTTGTTTTTATCCCAAAAATATTATGCTGATATTGTGGCTGATGTTTTAAATAAGGGAAACGACTACGGCAAGAGCGATTACGGTAAAGGCGAAAAAGTACTTGTTGAATTTGTATCCGCTAATCCCACAGGTCCTATGCATATCGGTAACGCGCGTGGCGGTGCGTTGGGTGACTGCTTGGCTGCAGTTTTGGCGGCTGCAGGCTATTATACCGAGCGCGAATTTTATATTAACGATGCGGGTAACCAAATCAATAAATTTGGTTTATCACTTGATTTAAGATATCAACAATTATACAAAGACGGTATAGAAATGCCTGAAGATTCTTATCACGGTGATGATATTGTAGCTCATGCAAAAGCTTTTGCTGATATTCATAAAGACTCATTTATTGAAAAAGATGAAGCAGAAAGAAGAAAGGCTTTAGTTGAGTTTGCGCTTCCTAAGAATATTGAAGGTTTAGAGCGTGACCTTTTAAAATACCGTATTAAATATGATACTTGGTTTAAGGAAAGTACACTTCACAATAATGGTGAAACCGCTAAAATTATTGAACTTTTAAAGCAAAGCGGTAAAACTTATATAGAAGAAGATGCTTTATGGTTTAAGGCTACAGACTTCGGTTGCGATAAGGACTTTGTTCTTGTTCGTGCTAATGGTGTTCCAACATACGTTGTACCGGATATTGCATATCATTATAACAAGCTTGTAACACGTGGCTTCGATAAAGCAATTGACGTTTTAGGTGCCGACCACCACGGTTATGTGCCGCGTCTTAAAGCAGCATTAACCGCTTTGGGTGTAGATGCTTCAAGACTTGACGTAGTATTAATGCAAATGGTACGTCTTGTGCGTGATGGCGAGGTTATTAAGGCTTCTAAGCGTTCGGGTAAAGCTATCACACTTGTAACTCTTTTAGAAGAAGTTCCGATTGATGCAGCAAGATTCTTCTTTAATTTGCGCGAGCCTAACTCTCATTTTGATTTTGATTTAGACCTTGCAGTGAATCAATCAAACAGCAACCCTGTTTACTATGTTCAATATGCTTATGCTCGTATTTGCAGTATTTTACGTAATCTTGAAGCTGAAGGTATTAAAGCGGGAAACGTTGATTGTAACAAGCTTTCACTTTTAACCGCACCAGAAGAAAAAGAACTAATTTTGCATATAGCGGCATTAACTGACGAGATAGTAGCTTCAGCAAAGGCTTACGACCCTGCAAAGATTACCCACTACGTACAGGAGTTGGCTACAAAGTTCCATAAGTTCTATGCCGCTTGCAGAGTAAAGGGTATTGATGAAGATTTAATGCATGCAAGACTTTTACTTTGCAAATCTACTGCTACAGTTATTAAAAACGTGCTTACAATGTTAAAAATTGAAGCCCCCGAAAAGATGTAAGGTGATTAAAATGAAAAACGAGAAGTTGAATCTTACAATGCTTATGGATTTATA
>JBGVDY010000127.1:0-3903 GCA_045119585.1 Acutalibacteraceae bacterium
GCTATTACAGGCGGTCACGGTGGCGGTGATACAGGAATTATCTACGCACTTCGCGACCTTATGAATGGGAAAAGAAGCAACTCTGTATGTGAAATTGGAGAATCGTGTGACAATCATATGATATCTTTTGCGGCAGAGGAATCAAGACTTACCGGCAAAGTAATCAATCTAACAGAATTTGAAAGGAATTTTGATAAATGATAAATGATGAACTCTATTGTAAATTAAAAGAAGCGTTGGATGCCTTTTCACGAATAGGCGAGATTAAGGATATTAAGCCTTGGGGAAATGGACATATAAACGATACTTTTTTGATTTCTACCGAGAATGACAAGTACATTTTACAAAGGGTTAACGACAGCATTTTTCGTGAGCCTTACAAAATGATGGAAAATATCGATAAGGTTACGTCACACATAATTAAAAAGGCGGTCGAAGACCCTGAAAGAGCAACCCTTACCGTCATAAAAACAAAAGACGGCGAGCTTTTGTTTAAGGATTCTAAAAACACTTATTGGAGAATGTACGATTATCTCAAAGATACAATTTCGCGCGACAGGGTAGAATGTGCAAACGATTTTTATGTTTGTGCAAAGGCATTCGGACGTTTTCAAAATTGCCTTTCTGATTTTCCTGCCGAAGAACTTTATGAAGTTATTAAGGATTTTCATAATACTCCAAAAAGATTTGAAAATTTTGCTTTGGCGGTTGAAAAGGACGTAGCTGGAAGAGCGGCGCTTGTAAAGGATGAAATAGAGTTTGTCACATCGCGTCGTGAGTTTTGTAGTATTTTAGAAAATGCAAGACTTGACGGAAGCCTTCCTACAAGAGTGACCCACAATGATACTAAGCTTAATAATATTTTATTTGATGCTAATGACGGTCACGCAGTTGCGGTAATAGATCTTGATACTGTAATGCCCGGATATTCGGTTAACGATTTTGGCGATTCTATACGCTTTGGGGCAAATACAGCTGCCGAGGATGAAACCGACCTTTCGAAAATTTCATTAGATCTTGAACTGTTTACTGCGTTTGCCAAAGGCTTTATTGAAGGTTGTGAAGGTAAACTTACCGATACCGAAATAGAACTTTTACCTGTTGGCGCTATGATGATGACAATTGAATGCGGTATGAGATTTTTAACCGACCATCTTGAGGGAGACGTGTATTTTAAAATCCATCGCGAAGGTCATAACCTTGACCGCGCAAGAAATCAGTTTGCGCTATTTGCAGATATGGAGAAAAAACGCGACCAAATGGATGCAATAATACGTGATATTGTTGCGGGCAAGATTTAAGAGATTTTATATATTTTTTAGCTAAAAGAGAATAATTAATAGAAAAGAAAAGTCACACGCCGGTGTGACTTTTCTTTTTGGAATGAGTGTTCATAATCAACTTGCGGCGCGAGGTAGAATATTATAAAAAGAAGAGCCTCAACTACACGAATTGTGTGTCGAGGCTCTCGGTTGGTGCACCTAACAGGTGACGTTGCGAGCGCGTCCAGCGGACGAAAAAGCGAGCAAAAGGAAGCGCTGTGGTCGACGATTGCACCGCGCTCCAAGCGACTGCAGAGTCGGGTACCGCAAGAGTGAAGAACCGAAGGTTCAAGTTCTGTCTTATGATGAAAAAAGAAAAATCCAAACCCGACTAAATAGTCGAATTTGGATTATTGGTGCACCTGACAGGACTTGAACCTGCAAGTCTTGCGACATACGGACCTGAACCGTACGTGTTTGCCAGTTTCACCACAGGTGCATTTTACTTTATCTAAAAATGTGATATGTAAGGGCCTAAAGCCCTAATAAATCACCTAACGATTATACCTTAAAAGACTACACTTGTCAAGTCGGGTCTTTATCATCCTTTTTGGTTTTTACGCTTTCCCACTGTGCATTTTTCGAGTGCTTATTTTGACGGTCGGTCTCAATAATTTTACTATTATAACCTTGTGCTATGGCTGGGTACTGGTTTTCGGTATCGCAGGTGGGTTGAATTTCATAAGTGCCGTATTCATTCACTAAATCAAACACGTTTTTGCCCATTTCGGTGGGCTTTAAGGGTGAATTCGGGGTGCGGTCGGGTGTTTCGGGGAATTTTGACTGTTTTTTCATATAATTTTTCTCCTTAAAATTGACATAACTTTTTATTTGTGGTATACTTTATGGGTATTATTTTGCCCTTTGGAGGAGAAAAAATGCTCGACATTAAATTTATTTGTGAAAATCCGCAATTAGTTAAGGATAACATTGTAAAAAAATTCAAGGATTCAAAGCTTCCTTTGGTTGACGAGATTATAGACCTTTACAACCAAAAACGTGACGTTAATACCAAGGCTAACGAGTTGCGCGCTAACCGTAACAAAATAAGCAAGCAAATTGGTATGCTTATGGGTCAAGGCAAGCGTGAAGAAGCCGAAGAAATGAAAAAGCTTGTAAGTGCTCAGGCTGAAGAGCTTAAGGCTTTAGAAGAACAAGAAGATATTCTTGGCAAAAAAGTTTTGGAAATTCAAATGAAGATTCCGAACATCGTTGACGATAGCGTTCCTGTTGGTCGTGACGACAGTGAAAACGTTGAAGTAACACAATACGGCGAAAAAACAAACCCTGATTTTGAAATTCCTTACCATACCGACATTATGGCAGAGTTTAACGGTATTGATAAGGAAGCTGCAGGTAAGGTTGCAGGTGAAGGTTTTTACTACCTTATGGGCGATATTGCAAGACTTCATTCTGCTGTTCTTTCTTACGCTCGCGACTTTATGATTGACAAGGGCTTTACCTATTGCATACCACCTTTTATGATTAGAAGTAACGTTGTAACAGGTGTTATGAGCTTTGAAGAAATGGATGCTATGATGTATAAGATAGAAGGCGAAGACCTTTATTTAATCGGCACTTCCGAGCATTCTATGATAGGTAAGTTTATTGATACTATCACTCCTGAAGAAAAGCTTCCATTAACCCTTACAAGCTATTCACCCTGCTTCCGTAAAGAAAAGGGCGCTCACGGTATTGAAGAACGCGGTATCTACCGTATTCACCAGTTTGAAAAGCAGGAAATGATAGTTATCTGCAAGCCGGAAGAAAGTATGGATTGGTTCAATAAAATGTGGAGCTATTCTGTTGAATTGTTCAGAAGTCTTGATATTCCCGTTCGTACACTTGAATGCTGCACAGGTGACTTAGCAGATTTAAAGGTTAAATCCTATGATATTGAAGCTTGGAGTCCAAAGCAACAAAAATATTTTGAAGTTTGCTCTTGCTCTAACTTAGGTGACGCGCAGGCTCGCCGTTTAGGTATTCGTGTAAAGGGTGAAGACGGTAAGAAATACTTGGCTCACACCCTTAATAATACCGTTGTTGCTCCGCCAAGAATGCTTATTGCATTCCTTGAAAATAATCTTCAGTTCGACGGTGAAAAGTATTCAGTAAAAATTCCTGAAGCTTTAAGACCGTATATGGGCGGCAAGGAAATTATAGAAAGTAAGTAAATTAAAAAATCTCCGCTTTTTAGCGGAGATTTTTAAGAATGGGGACTAATATGTTTAGAAATTTAAAATGTAAAAATACCATCTTGTGTGAACTGTCATTTATAGTTTTGCCGTTAATAATGGCTGTTGCAGGTGTTTTAGGGTATAACTTTATAAAAAATGAAGAAATTGGTGCTGCGGTTTTAGTTCTATCGATGGTTGTATCATTAGTACTCTTTATTACTAATTTAAAAAAGATAATACATATTGACGTTACACTTTCAATACTTCGTAATTGGCAAAAAGACCGTTTATCCTTTGAAACAGATATTAATGGTACAAATTTTTCGGATGTAGAAAAATCGATTTCCGAGCGTGCTTCAAAATGGGGAATAGCGCAAGAAATTCAAAATGGTGCAGTTCTTGAG
>JBGVDY010000128.1:0-3500 GCA_045119585.1 Acutalibacteraceae bacterium
GAATAGTCGCTAGAGCCTATTGTTAATCTTCCAACATTAAGATTTAAACCTTCTTTTGTGTATATATGCTTCAATAAAGAGTGCCTTTCATCGGCTTCCATTAGCGACAAATTATAGCAAGAAGAGCCCGTTATTGCCACGCCGAAGCCAAGAAAGCTTGTGTTTAGCATATTTTCTGTTTTTACCGCAGTAGTAGCTCCGGATAAAGACACACCATAATTCAAAGGTTTTGATATATACTCACCATAGTCGTTTGTTGTGTAAATTACAGCTTTCATAATAATACCTCCAACATTGTATTTTTTAATCATTCTATCAACAATTAAGCAGTAAATAAATGTATTTTTGGTTAAATATATTGTATTTTTTAGTATAAGAGTATATAATTTTAAACAGAGGTGAGCAAATAGTGGATTTTAAAATTAAAAATACGAATTTGATTTTAAATAATGCATTATCACAAGTGTGGAAAATTAAAAAGTACAGTTATGAAAGCATTGTAAGACCTGATCATGGTTTTTTGTATCTATTTTCCGGTAACATCACATACAATTTCGATAATTGTAAAATTGAGTTAAATGCAGGAGACGTTATATATCTGCCTAAAAACAGTAACTATGTGGTGGATTTTGATTTAAAAAATGGCGCAGTTGAAGATTATCTTATTAATTTTGATGTTATGGAAGAAAAAGAGTTTGCCAATATAGATAAGCCGACAGTAGTATTAAATGACCGTACAGGAACGCTGTTGGATTATTTTAAAGATGTTATTAATGCTTATAACGAAAAGGACAAACCTTTTTTGATAAATTCTTATTTCTATTTAGTTTTAAATGCTTTGCAGACAAGGTTACAATATAAAAACAGTAATGCGGATTTATTGACTTTTGAAAAAGCTGCAAGAAGAATTGTTGAAGATTTAGATCTTTCTGTTGATGAAGTTTCTAAAGAAATGCATATGAGCCGTAGTGCTTTTCAAAAAAAGTTTATTAAGTATTTTGGTATGACACCGATAGAATACCGAACCGAAAAAAGACTTAAAAAAGCAAAAATATTATTAAAAACAACAGATATACCTATAAAAGAAATATCAGAATCACTCGGGTTTTACGATACAGCATATTTTTATAAAGTGTTTAAAAAAGCATTTGCAATTACACCAAAAGAATATCGTGCAGAAGAAATATCCATTTTTTAGCAAACTAATAGTTCTTAAGTTGACATAAGCAAAGTGTGATTTATGGTGTTATTTACTGGATAACGACAATGTTTTAACGCAAACGGTGTTTGCCTGTTTTTATATAATTGCATTTTTAGTCGCCTTGTAATATAATAAATAGCAAATTGGAAGTTAAGGGGTGAGGGTATGTATAAAACTGCTAATGATTATTACAAAGAAAAATATGGATGCAAGGTTTATAAATTGTCTATTGACGGCGGTTTTACATGCCCTAACCGCGACGGAACGATATCAACGGGTGGTTGTATATTTTGTTCGGATTTTGGCAGTGGTGAATTCGCAGAGAGCGGTAATAATATAATAGAGCAATTAGAAAAAGCAAAGGTGAGAGTGGAGGCAAAAATTAAAAACGGAAAATATATTGCATATTTTCAGTCATTCACCAATGCCTACGCTAAAACAGAACGATTAAAAAAGTTGTTTTATGAAGCAATAAAGCCGGATTATATTGTAGGGCTTAATATTGCTACAAGACCTGACTGTCTTTCTGAAAGTACAATTGAGTTACTTAAAAATCTTAATGAAATAAAGCCGGTTACGGTGGAATTGGGACTTCAAACCAGTGATGATTCGGTGGCTGAATATATAAATCGCGGATATAAAAGTGAAGTATATAAGGATGCCGTTTGTCGCCTTAAAAATGCGGGAATAGAAGTTATAACCCATATTATAATAGGCCTACCTAATGATAATTCTTTAAAAACAACCGAATTTGCAGTGGAATGTGGCACGAATGGCGTTAAATTTCACCTTTTGCATATTCTTAAAAATACACGGCTTGCTGATGAATATGAAAAAGGTAGGGTAAGGGCTTTAGACTTAGAAGAATACGCTGAAATTCTAAAGGGATGCATTGCGGTTTTACCAAAAGAAACAGTAGTCCATAGAATTACAGGCGACGGCGCAAAAAACGATTTAATAGCACCGCTTTGGTCGGCCGATAAAAAGAAAACCTTAAATTATTTAAATAAATATTTGCAAAAATAAAATGCTTGACCAAGCGGACAAGCATTTTATTTTTGTTTTTTAATATATTCTTTCGGTGAGCATCCAAACTCTAATTGAAAAGAGCGGTAAAAGGTTCGCATAGATGAAAAACCGCTTTCTAAAGCGCAATAAGAGATATTATGATGGAATTCGTTCATAAGTATTAAAGCGTTGCGCAATCTTAAAAGAGTTATGTATTTTACAAGATTAACTCCACAACAAGACTTAAAATAACGGGAAATATAACTTTGTGAATAACCAAAATGTTGCGCTACGGTGATGGGAGTTATGTTTTGTTTGTAATTGTCGTTTAAATATAACAAAATTTTGCTTATGAGTTCATTATTAACTGCAGAGCCGGAATCAATAAATTCGCCATTTTCTAAAATCAAACCTAATACAACGTTTACAAGTGCATTTTTCTTAACCGTAGATGCTGAGGGTTCTCTAATTGCTTCAAAGCAGGATATAATCTTATCGAAAATTTCTTTATCATTAAAGAAAGGGTTTTTAAGCTTTTTGCCTTTTGTTTCGTTAATAAACTCTTCACATAACTGCGGCGGTATAATAATTGCAAATGAACGTGAAGATACAGGTGTTTTATAATCGTGACCTACATAGCTTAGAGCTACAGAAAATTCACCGGCTTTTAAGGTTTTACGTTTGCCGTCTACAAGCATATCCATTTCGCCTTCAAGTATACCATATATTTCGATTTGTGAGTGAAATTGAAACTGGAAACGGGTGTAATCATTTTGGTATTTATGGCAGGTTATGAAATTCTTTTTTTCGCGTTCTACGTTAAATTTTGGTTGCATAAGCTACTCCTATGTCAAAAAATCGCACTAAAAATTTCAAATTTAGCACAGTGAAAGTATGATTTATGTGCTCATTATAGCTATTGTTATTAAAAAAGTCAATAAAAATAAACCAAAAAACGACAATGTCAAAAAACTGCGCATTTTTTGCCAAAAGTGGCAAGAATGTATATTTATTTAATGTTATTATAATAGTAAATAAAATCTGTAATCAGGGAGAAGTAATATGTTTAAAAAGTATTTATCCGCATTTCTTAGCATTTGCCTTGTTGTATCTACTTTTGTATTTGCACCTATAACTGCTGTAAATGCACAAGAGCTTCAATTAACATTGGGATGTTATAGTTCGGATGTTGATTCAAATATAGCGGACAATAACAACTATGTTGCTACACAAATTTTTTCAAAGGAAGATTTGCCTAACGGTACAGAAATTCGAATAGACCAAGGATATA
>JBGVDY010000129.1:0-3387 GCA_045119585.1 Acutalibacteraceae bacterium
ATATCAAGTTGATGGTTTTCAATAAGCTCTTCGCAAACCTTAAAAGCTTCATCTGCTTTTTTCTTATTTTCTTCTACTCTTTTTAAATCTTTTTCGGTAGCAATACGAACCACCTTTTTAAGCGGAAGGGTTAGTGCATCATCTTCAACGGTATGAGCTTCTTCGGCAATTGTGCCAAGTTCGTTACCGTTTTGAGTTTCAACAACTACCTTGTCGCCTAATTTTACTACTTTGCCAGCGGGGGAAAAGTAGTAAGATTTACCGGTATCTTTGAATTTTACTGATACAACTTCTGTCATTTGTTCCTCCGAATATGGTCTGTCATAGAGCTTGTTAAATTACTAAATAACAGATTTAGGTTTATGTTGGTAATAAGAGAAGACTGAAACTCACTTAATTCTTCATAAATGCTAAGAAGCGGTTTTGAAAGAATGGAACTGGGGGAGCGTCTAATCTTTTTTGCTATTAAGAATTTTAAATCTTTAATAAATTTATCAGCATCGATGCGGTTTTTTTGATAATTAAGAGCAATTTTAAGCATTGTGTAGCGATCACAATTAATTGCAGAATTCAAAAACGCTTCTACGTCGGCGTCATTACCCTCGGACTTAGTACCGTTTAAAACATCAAGAGCTCTGCCAATATTGTTTTTTTCGCTTGTTAAAGCATCGTTTATAAGCGATGCTTCAAAATTGGTTTTAGATTTTATATATTGGCACGCTACCGAAAACTCGGGTACGGTAAGCGACAAGGTAACACAACGCGATATAATAGTGTCAAGCAGTGCTGATTTACTTTCGGCAATGAGAATAAACATAACTGTTTTGGGTGGTTCTTCCAACACTTTTAAGAGCGCATTTTGGGCATTTGGATTCATAGTATCGGCGCAATCGATTACAAAAACGCGTTTCGAAGCACTATGCGGTTTTATGACTGTTTGATTACGCAAATCCCTAATCTGCGATACTGCAATATTCTTCTTGCCGTCTTCGGGGGCAATTATTGTAATATCGGGGTGGGAAGAGATATCAGCCAAATGGCAATGCTTACAGCTAAGGCAAGGTGCAACTTCGCTTTCACAAAGAATGGCTTTGGTTAAAAAATTTGCCAAAGTGTGCTTGCCGGTGCCGTATTCACCCTCAATTAAAATGGCGTGTGGAATACGCTTTGCTTTTATGAAATTTTCAACTGTAATTGTTAATTTATCATTTCCTACAATGGAAATCATAAAACGAAACCAACCTTTTTCATTGCTTTAAAATAGGTCTTACGGGCAACATATTCTGCCTTTTCTGCGCCTTGCTTATAAAGGACTTCTAAGGCCTTTTTATCTTTAATAATTTCATCATAAGCGGTTTTTATAGGATTTAAAGTGTCCGCAACGGCTTCACCAACTGCTAATTTAAAATCGCCGTAGCCTTTGCCCTCGAACTCTTTTTCAACTTCCAAAACAGTTTTACCTGTAACTGCGGAGTAGATAGTTATAAGGTTAGAAATACCGGGCTGTTCTTCGCAAAAATGAACGTTTGCATTAGAGTCGGTAACAGCGCGCTTGAATTTTCTTATAATATCATCCTTAGAGTCCAAAATAGCAACCCAAGCGTTAGGATTTTCATCCGACTTAGACATTTTCTTATTAGGGTCTTGAAGTGACATAACACGAGCGCCTGTTTTTGGAATATACGCATCCGGTACGGTGAAAACATCACCGTAAAGATTGTTGAAGCGAATAGCAATATCACGTGCGATTTCAAGATGTTGCTTTTGGTCAGCTCCAACGGGTACTAAATCGGGCTTATAAAGTAAAATATCAGCTGCCATAAGCACAGGGTATGAGAAAAGACCTACGTTTACGTTATTTGCATGCTTTGCGGATTTATCCTTAAATTGTGTCATACGTGACATTTCGCCAAACTGGGTATTGCAAGAAAGCAACCAAGAAAGGCAGGCATGCTCGGGCACGTGGGACTGAATAAACATTGTATTATTTTCAGGGTCAAGACCTAAAGCCAAAAGAAGTGCATAGGTAGAGTAAATTTGTGCACGAAGCTTTGCGGGGTCTTGTCTTACGGTTATAGCGTGTAAATCGGCTACGGCAAAGGTGCAGTCGAACTCTTCTTGCATAGCGCACCAATTTTTAAGCGCACCCAAATAGTTGCCAAGTGTTAGCATGCCGCTTGGCTGTATACAACTTAAAACCTTCTTTTTTTGTGGGGTTTCTATAATTTCTGACATATGTATTCCGCCTTTAAATGATTATCTTTATAATTATATCATAATTTTAATACTATTACAAGTTTTAATTGAGTTCATCAAGTGATAATGAAAAACTATCTAAAAATTCTTCCATAAAGATATTGGCTTCAGGGCAATTAAGTTCTTTTATAGCGTTACGGGTGCTTACTTCGGCCACTGCGAACTCACGGTTGCCCATATTTGATTCTTCAATACATTTTATAAGAGCTGAAATTTTATCGGCCGCTTTTACAAGACGGATAATCTCTTCATCGGGATTATATATTTTTATAAATTCTTGTTTAAAATCATCGGGCAAATTATCTAAAAGTCGGTTTTCGGCAACCTTTTCAATATCTTTATAAGCCTTTTTTATGGTGCAGTTATAGTATTTTATAGGGGTAGGCATATCACCTGTAATAATCTCGGTAGTATCGTGATACATAGCAGAAACAGCAGTTTTATCAGGGTTTATACTACCGCCTAAACGGGTGTTATTAATAACTGCTAATGCGTGCGCAATAAAGGCTACTTCAAGCGAATGCTCGCTTAAGTTTTCGTTCCTTGTATTTCGCATAAGACCCCAACGGTAAATGTTTTTCATTCTTGACATCATAGCGTAAAAATGTTTTTTCATTTTTTCACTTCCTTTATTGATTATTATAACATCAAATGATATAATATCAATAGAAGATTTTATAAATGAGGTGCAAAAAATGGTTTTTTCCGAATTAAAGACAACTTCGCTAAAGCCTAAAAAGGAAAAAGCGCTTTCTACGTTTTTGTGGGCGCTGATTACTGCGGCTTGTCTTTTTGTGCCTTATATGATTATAACCGAAGGCTATTTTACCCTTTACGGGGACTTCAACGTTCAGCAAATTCCATTCTACCAAAAATGCCACGAAGCAATAAGAAACGGCAGCATTTTTTGGGATTTTGGTACCGATTTAGGTGCGGATTTTATAGGCTCTTACAGTTTTTACCTTTTGGGTAGTCCGTTCTTTTGGATAACCCTTCTTTTCCCGAATAGTTTTGTACCGCATTTGATGGGTCCGCTTTTAGTCATAAAGTTTGCTTGTGCGGCACTTACGGCATATTTTTACATTCGCCGTTTTACAAGAACTCCCGAAGCAGCACGTTTGGGCGGTTTAT
>JBGVDY010000130.1:0-6153 GCA_045119585.1 Acutalibacteraceae bacterium
GAGCTCAAATCGAGTCTTACACAGCACAGTTGAAGAGTTTGGAAAATCAAACCGATTACAGTACTATAACATTAACGGTTGAAGAAGTAGAACGCGAAGTTAAAAAAGAAGGATATTGGAACGGAATTTGGAATAATATAATTAAAGGATTTGAAAATGTTTGGAGTATAATAACATTAGCATTTGCATTTATAATATCGGCGATTCCTTATTTGATTCTTATATTAGCTATCGCTACAATTACATTTGTTTTGATACGCATTTTTAAAAAGAAAAAAACAGATAAGAAGAAATAATTAAATTTAAAAGGCTTGGAGATTCTCCAAGCCTTTTTTTCGCTATACAAAAAAAGAGTGGCATAAGCCACTCCTAAATTGATTTGAATTATAAAATTATTCTTCAATGAATACAGCAGTACAGCCGTCAAGACTGCAAGTTCCGTTTTCTAAATTTGCGTTTCCAATAGTAAAAAGAATTTCGCCTGTTGCATCTACCTTTGTGGGAGCATTTTTGGGATTAATTATTACTAAAATACTTTCTTCAGCAGTGCTTCTGCGGTAGATTAGCGGATAACCCCATTCTAAGAATTCGATTTTAGCATTGCTTTGCAAGCATTCGTGGCTTTGGCGTACTTCTATAAGCTTTTTAATTAAATTCCAAAGTGAAGATTTGTCCGCCATTTGTTGTTCGGCAGTAGGTCTGTTTTGGTCGGGGTCTTGCTGTAAGTAAAGCTTATCGCTTTGGGCTGTACTAAAACCGCAGTTTTTCTCGCTATTCCATTGCATAGGGGTTCGAGAGCCTGTGCGGAAATATCCGCCCTCTTTAGAAACAAGATTAAGATATTTCATACCAATTTCATCGCCGTAGTAGATGAAAGGCGCACCGGGTAAAGAAAGGATAAATGCGAAAGCTAATCGCATTTGGGTATCGCTTAGTGTTTCGGAAATACGAATCATATCGTGATTACCTGAAGGCATACACATAAGCCCTTTACCGTTTGTATTGGAATAAACCTTTTTAAAGTTTTCAATAAAGGCGTTAAGGTTACCTGTACCATCTTCAGAGAAATACGGGTTTTCGCGGAATAGGTCTAAATAGTGCGTATTGCCACAATGTAGGAAAAAGTCCATATCAAACCCTGCTTCCAGTGACCTTTCAGGTGTACCCCATTCTGAAAGTAAAGCGGCGTTTGGATATTCTTCTTTTATTATTCCTAAAACTTTTTGCCAAAACTTAATAGTACCTTTTCTTTCGGGGTCGTTTTTAATCATATATTCAGCCATATCAATTCTAAAACCGTCACAACCCATATCTAACCAGAAACGCATAATATTAAGTATTTCATTAAGGCTTTTTTGCGGACCTTCGGCATCCATTGGTTGTTGCCATTTTGGGTCTTCAATTTCGTAAAAACCGTAATTAAGAGCGGGTTGTATAGAGAAGTAGTTTACAACGCAACTGCCGTCACGGTCTGAAATTCCGCGTAAGGTTTTATAACCGGGGATTTCTTTCCAAACATCATCGCTCCAAATATATCTATGTGTGTATTCGTTTTCTTCTGCTTTCATAGATTCTTTAAACCAAGGATGCTCTATAGAAGTGTGACCCGGAACTAAGTCTAATAAAATATGTATATTTTTTTGATGCGCTATCTCGAATAAGCGTTTGATATCTTGGTTTGTGCCGTATCTTGGCGCAACCGAATAATAATCGGCAATATCATATCCTGCATCGAAAAATGGGGAAGTAAAGCAAGGATTAATCCAAAGGGCATTACATCCAAGATTTGTAATATAATCTAATTTTTCAATAATACCGTTTATATCACCGATACCGTCCCCGTTGGTATCATAAAAAGATTGCGGATAAATCTCGTAAAATACTGCATTATCCAACCATTTAACTCTGCTCATAATAAAAACCTTCCTTTTATATACTTGAAAATTTATATCTTTAAGTATATAATACTATTATGAAAGTTGTGTTTCTACAAAAATAATACTTATTTTTGATACTATTCTATTTTTTAGGAAGAGTGATATTTATAAATAATAACAAAAATTACGAAAACAAAATACATACAACCAAAGAAATACCTTATTCTTTTTATAAATGCGAAATATCCGAAAAATTTTTGAGTGTATCGCCCCACTGGCACCGCGAATTTGAAATAAACTATGTTTTAGAGGGTAGAGGTATTTATAGAATTAACGACAAAGAATATCACGCTGAGGAGGGAGATATTATATTTATACAGCCCGAAAATTTGCATTCAATTTACTTTGACGGCGGAATTCAGGTGTATAATACTCTTGTGTTTTCACCAGATATGCTTAGTGATGGCTCCAGTAGGGCTTACAATGAATATTTGCGACCTATAGAGGTTGGTGAAACCGAGATAACACCTTGTTGTTTTAAAAAGACTATGTTGGGATATGATGAAATAAGGGAGTGCGTGCAAAGTGTTTTTGAAAATGCGGATGTTTGCGCGCTTAATGACATAATACTTAAATCACAATTACTTAAACTTATGTATTTATTTGCTAGGTTTGGCTTTGTGAAAAAATGTGCGACAATACCAAGTAATCGTTCTTTGAAGCCAACGATGGAATATATAAAAGAACGCTATAACGAGGAGCTTACTATCAAAGAGTTGGCGGCGTTTTCTCATCTTAGCGAAAGTTATTTTATGGCACAGTTTAAAATGCAAATAGGTATTTCGGCAATCGAGTATATAAATCGCTTACGAATCGAAAAAGCACAAAATATGTTGCGTAAAACTACAATGTCTGTAACCGATATTGCGCTTAGTTGCGGATATAAGAATATATCTAATTTTAACCGTATTTTTAAAAAAATAACCGGAACAACCCCGCTTGATTTTCGTAAAGATATATAAAATATCGGGATAGGTTATAATGGTTAAGGTTAGTCGAAACATATATGTTTCGATGTAAAATCTCTGATTTTACAACAAATCTACTTTGAAAATTTGTCTTTATCCATTGCAATGAATGTTGTGCAAAATCAATTCGTATGATTTGATTTTGCCATAGCCACTTAAAAGTGGCTTGTCGAAGCGCTTTCTGGCGTTTCGACAAACTACAATCATTATTAATCTTGAAGTGACAAAAATAACCTATAAAGGAATAAAGTAACATTTTTGTAATTAGACATTACATATATATGGTGTTATAATCTAAATGGGAAGATTAAATTTCCTAATACACTTTAGAAAGAGGTATTGTTATGAAAAAAATTTTAGCGCTTGTTTTGACAGTTGTTATGGTTGCAACTTTAATGTGCGGTTGCACACAGGAATATTCTGCTAAAGTAAGCAAAAACGGAAAAACAAAGATATCTGTTATGTCGGCTATTCCGGTTAAAACAATTGAAGAAATGCAAAATACTGTACCATACCCAGAAGAAGATCTTACAACCGATGATGATATTTTATCGGATGAAGATTTTGATTTTGGCGATGAAGACCTCAATTTTGATTTAGAACAAGATATCCCCGAAACACCAAATGCCGCTTCGGGTAATATGTATGGCGATTATGATATGGAAGACCTCGAAGATATGGAAATCAAGACTGTAAACGGTGTTGAATGTTATGTTGATGAAGTAACTAAGAGTTTTTCTTCCACTACAAAAGCCAACAAATATATGATTAAAGAATATGGCGAAGATAACGACGGAATCTTTAAGAAATTTAAGGTTACAACTAAGCAATTTACTGCTACGATGATCAGTGATTTAGATGCAACCGCAGCACTTTTGGGTGAAGAATACACCTTGACATTGAAAATCACATTGCCTTATACAATTACAAAGACTAACGGCACACTTTCTGATAATAAGAAAACAGTTGAGTTCAATCTTCTTGAAACCAAAAAGCCTTATGCTTACACAACCAAATCTGACAAAAGCGCAAAGATTTACTTCAAGAAAGATTATTTGAAGTCTAATTCTTCTGTATATCTTGATTGGAATACTGTAAAAGGTGCTAAAAAATATAAGGTTCAATATAAAGCTAGCGGTGACAAGTCGTGGAAGAGTGTTACCACCAAGAAAACTTCTGCTACAATAAAGAATCTTAAGGCGGGTAAGAAGTATAGCTTTAAAGTAACCGCTGTTACTAAATCTAAGAAATATACATCAATAACCACAATAGAAAATACACTTAAAAAGGTAACTGCAAAGGTTAAATCTAAGACCGATAAAACGGTTAAACTTTCATGGAAGAAAAACACAAATGCTGACGGCTATATAGTATATCAAAAGACTTCAAAGTCAGGTAAATGGAAGACTGCAAAGACAGTTAAGGATAACAATACAGCAAGTTATACTGTTAAAAAGTTAAAATCCAATAAAAAGTACTATTTCAAGGTGGTTTCTTATTCGCTTGAAAACGGAAAGAAAATCAAGTCTTCAGGTGAAGTTATCACAGCAAAAACAAAGAAATAATAAATTTAAGGACTTAGGGGCAACCCTAAGTCCTTTCTATTTGTCACAAACAATAAAAAGGACTTGAAGAAATTCTTCAAGTCCTTTTTGCATAGCTGATTTTTACGGTAGAAACGGGTGTTAAAAGGTTAACTGATTGATAAAAATGAATATATACGTTCAATATGATTACAAAAAAACCAAAAAAGAAACAATTTAGCGCTTTAAAGCAAAAAATACTTGACAATAGCAAAAATGTGGTGTAAAATAACTAATATCTTAGAATTTGTGAGGTGAAACGGAATGTTCAATAAGAATTTTTACTTTTATTACTTTAAAGAGGGCTGCCCGTTCACCGCAATTTGCCGATAATTTTTCGGCATTGGTAAAACGGACAGTCCGCAACTGCTTGTGCCGAAAATGGCTCAGTAGGGTGCGGTTTTTTTATTTTTAAAAATTTGGAGTGTGTCTTATGACTGAGCTTGAAAGAGCAAGAAAAATCATTAACGAAACCGATAAAGAAATGGCACGTTTATTTGAAGTGCGTATGGATGCGGCTAAAGTAGTGACCGAATATAAAAAGGTAAACGGGCTTCCTGTTGATGATTTTGCAAGAGAAGCTGAGATTATTGCCCGTAATACAAATTATATAAATAATGAAGAATACCGTTCCTATTATGTGAATTTTTTAAAGGGTAATATTGATCTTTCGAAAAAACTGCAACATAAACTACTTGACGGTATGCGTGTTGCTTATAGTGGCGTAGAAGGTGCTTTTGCCAATATTGCCGCCGAAAAGATTTTTCCCGATGCAACGAGCATAGGTTTTAAAGATTTTAAAGCAGCCTACAATGCAGTGGTAGAAGGTGAATGCGACTGTGCTGTGCTTCCTATAGAAAATAGTCATAACGGCGATGTTGGGCAGGTGCTTGATTTAGCCTTTTTCGGAAGTCTTTTTATAAGCGGTATTTATGAAATAGAGGTTGTACAAAATCTTTTGGGTAATAAGGGCGCTACGCTTTCAAGCATCAAAGAAGTTATAAGCCACCCTCAAGCGCTTGGCCAATGCGCCGAGTTTATCCGCGAAAAAGGATATAAAACAACAGACGCAGTTAATACCGCAGTAGCAGCAAAAACCGTAGCCGAGAGTGGAAGAACGGATATTGCCGCTATTGGCAGTATTGAAGCGGGTAAAAAGTTTGGGCTTCAAAAAATTGAGGGTCATATAAACGAAAGCGGCACCAATACTACACGTTTTGCGGTGTTTACCCGTGCTGAAAAGAAAGCAACTGCTAACGATAAGCATTTTGTAATGTTATTTACAGTTAAAAATGCGGCGGGCTCACTTGGTGAAGCAGTAACTGTAATAGGTAAACACGGATTTAACCTTAAAGCACTAAAAAGCCGTCCTACAAAAGAACTAATTTGGGATTATTACTTCTACGCCGAAGGTGAAGGCGATATTACAAGTGCTGAAGGTAAAGCGATGCTTGAAGACTTAAAAGTCTGTTGTAATAACCTTAAAATATTAGGTCATTTTGAAAAAGAAATTCTTATAAAATAGGAGAATTATTTTGAATATAAAAGTAAAAACTGCAAGCGGTGAATACGATATTATATTAAATCGTGGCGCGATAGCGCAACTTAATGAATACTTAAAGCTTGACCGAAAGGTGCTTGTAGTTACCGATAATGGTGTTCCCG
>JBGVDY010000131.1:0-1398 GCA_045119585.1 Acutalibacteraceae bacterium
GCCCGCTAAATAAGTTGGCGGAGATGGTGAATGGTTAACAATCCCCTCGCCACGCCTACGCGCGCCCCTCTCCCCTTTAGGCAAGGGGCGCTTTTAGATGAAAATTATTTTAAATTAAAAGGAGAATTTTTATGTCAAACAATGTTTGTGAATTTTGCGGTCAGGTACTTATGGCCGATGTGGAGTGCGAATGCAAGGAAGCTAAACAAGCAAGAAGAATTTTGGACCAAATTGAACGCGCTAAAGAAGCTGCCGATGAGATATTCGGCGAAAACAGTAAAAAAGAAAATTACACCCCTATTTCAGAAGAATGTATGGATATTATTTATTCCGCAATTGAGCAGATTGCTCACGCGAAAATATACGCGGTAACCTTTACGTTGCCAAACGGTGCCAAGGCCAAGCTTACTCGCAGTAAGGGTGATATTAAAATTGAACGAAGCGAAACAAAAAAATCAGCCGAAATAGTTGAAGAGAGATTTTAGCTTATGGAAGTAAGGTATATTTTAATAATTATCGCCATGATAGCTTTCGCGGTTTATGTTTGGAGGACGAAATAATGCGTAATTCGGAATGCGTAATTCGTAATTACATGGAGGTATATTATGCGAGAGATATTATTTAGGGGTAAGCGAAAAGATAACGGCGAGTGGATAAAGGGTTTTTATAGTCAGTTTCACAACAGACCGATTTTAGAAGAACCGAACTCGCACCAAATTTTCGAGATAAAAGAAAATGCTATATTGTTCGGTAAAACGGCTATCGGCGGTTTTTGGTATATCATTATCCCCGAAACTGTAGGACAATATACAGGCTTAACCGACAAGAACGGAACGAAAATTTTTGAAGGGGATATTGTAAAGGAGACCGACATTAAGCATAAAGGCGAAACCCAAATAAAAGGCAAAATTTATGAAATAAAAATGTATAAAGGTGCTTGGATAGTAAAAAATCACAAAGGCAAACTTGATTATGAAAAATGGGATTTTCTTAACACTTTTGCCCCAAAGGTTGAAGTTATCGGCAACATACACGATAACCCCGAGTTGTTGGAGGAAAAAGCCAATGAGTAAATACATATTTCCTTTGATACTGATTATTTTAAACATCGGCGCGGCCGTGGTTTATGCCGCCTACTGCGATTATAAAATGGCATTGTATTGGTTATTCGCTGCAGGTCTGAATATTTGCGTGACGTTTTAAAGGAGTGTGATGGGAAATGACACCACAAGGGTATTTTAATGGTGTTAAAGTATTTGTGACTGAAGGTTGCATAACTTCTGTTCCAAGACGAAAACATAAAAAACGCAGAATACAAAAAAAGTGGTTAAAGCAGTACGGAAAAACTTTTGAGCCTTTTCGTGGTTTGGTAGTTGCAAAAATTTGTAACGAAACGGT
>JBGVDY010000132.1:0-1822 GCA_045119585.1 Acutalibacteraceae bacterium
GCTACACTATTATTGAAAGGAAGGTGCAAGAGCATTGAAAAACTTTATAGAAGAATTTTACTATGGCAATATCGAGCCGCAGGGACGAAGCAAAAAGCAAAGTCCAGCCGTTAAAAAGGAGTTTGACCTATTAACCAAGAATGAAGAACTGCTGACACAGGCTCTTACCGATGAACACAAAAAGCTGTTTCTTGATTACGTCAATGCTTGGGGCGTTGTGAACGGCGAGTCCACCGCCGATAGCTTTATGGTCGGGTTTCGTTTGGGAGCCGCTTTCGTGTACGATACCTTTGTAGCAGGTTCAATCCCTACATACGATAACTAAAGGAGCAGAGTATGAAAAATAAACGATATATGTTTTTGAACACCGAGCAACACAGCACCTTGCTCCGCTGCCTTGTGGAGTTTAAGAATGACCTTGTGCGCCAAGGCAGAACCGCCGATATTGTGGACGAGGTAATCCTTAAAGTGATGAACGCTCCCGTGAAAAAGTTAAAAGTATGACCTACATAACCGCACAGCCGCTTATTCCAAAAGAATAGGCGGCTTTTTCTATTCCCCTACATAGCCGATCATTCGCCGTGGTCGGCTAAATCTGTGTAAAGGAGGACACGCAAATGGCGAAAACAAAGGTTATTGCCGTAGCAAACCAAAAGGGCGGCGTGGGTAAAACCACAACCGTGTATAATCTCGGAGCCGGTCTTGCAATGCACGGCAAAAAGGTCTTGCTTGTGGATGTTGACCCACAGGGCGATTTAACCAAGATGTTAGGACAGCGCAAACCTCACGATATGCCGTTGACCCTCGGAAACTGTATGAACGATATTGTTGCAGGAAACGAGGTCACGGAGCATCCGGAAATCCTGCACCATTACGAAGGCTTTGATTTTGTACCCGGCAAGACGGAATTATAAGCTTCCCATATATGTAAAACAACTCCTGCTGTAAGTAAAATCATTGAGAACACTATTATTACCTTTTGTTTTAAAATAGCAGGTCTCAAATTAAGGTAATAATTACTAACAGATACGCCCATATAAGAATCCGAAATATTACCACTAATTAATGCGACCAAAGCAATAGTTAGTGTAGCAATGGACGCCTGAATTTGTAATAGTGTTAGCGAAAAAGAATTAATATCTTCTATATAGTGAAAAACAAATCCATTTGCCACTTTGATATCTGCTATTACTCCGAGAATTGTCAATATTATCATTAAGAAAATCCCTAATACTTCTATACAAATATATTTTATTCTGAGTTTTCTCCATTTTGTCATTCTGTTATCTCCCCTGGGTACACCAATAATTGTTTGTTAGGTTAAAATTGCATAAGTAGATTATATAATTTTATGATTTTGCATTCAAGGTACGGAACAGTAGTTTAGAGGGTGATTTTTGATTGAAATATTAGACTGTTTAAAGGGAAATTTTGTGTTTTAAAAGAAGAGCAAATACAACAGAAGAACCTAGAGTGTGAAATGCTTTTATGTAACTATTAATTGACAAAATCAACTAAGCATTTCTTGTGCTAAACATAGATATCAGTTCCAATAAACATAATATAGATGCAGGATTTCCGGTTGGTGTTTATTGCTCAGGTAGTACAATAACAACTACAGGATATCCTAATGGGATAAAATCAGCACATATGATGTGTGGCGTTGGATATTCGTATAGTTCAGCGGGTAATTATATTAGCTGTTATACTACCTAATATCACGTTAAGAATTACACATTATGTTTTGTTTGTCTATACATATTTGATATTTTTCTTGGAATTATACTTCATTATTTCTAAAAAAGGAAGGGGTTACACCTAA
>JBGVDY010000133.1:0-5211 GCA_045119585.1 Acutalibacteraceae bacterium
TAAATTATATCATAGCGAACTTTTTCGTTCAAGTTCAAAATATTAAACTTTTTGTATAAGCCATTAGGTTGTATAAAAACAGTATAAAAAGTATATTCATGATAACAAGATAAAAAAGAAGTGATTAAATGATATTAACCGATTATCTTAAAAGTCAGCGCGATATAACTTGGGATTTTGCGAAGCAATGTGGTGTAATAAAAGGTGTTATTCGTTTGCCCGAGGATAATGAATTCGATATTACCAATAAAAAACACTGGCAAAAGGTATATAAAAATTTCGATGATTTTGGAATAAAACCAATTGTTATCGAACCACTTCCAAATAAAATACACGAACATATAAAAACCGGAAATAAGGATAGAGATTCAGCCATACAACAAGTAATTGATATGCTTCCGATTATGGATAGTCTTGACATAAGAACAATTTGTTTTAATTGGATGGCTCACATCGGATGGCTTCGAACAAGCGAAAGCATAAAAGAGCGTGGAGATGCATTAGTTACAGGCTTTGATTTAAAAAACTTCAAACCAACAGGTGAAGCTATAACGGCAGATGAACTTTGGAAAAATTATGAATACTTCATTAAAGCTGTGATTCCGTATGCTGAGAAGTACGATATTAAATTTGCCCTGCATCCTGACGATCCACCATTGGAAAAGTTAGGTAATGTCGGTCGTATAATGACTTCTTACAAAAATATTAATCATGCTGTTAATGGGATAATAAAATCTGATAAGTTAGGTGTTACAATGTGTCAGGCAACCTATTATATGATGGGCGAAGATTTATTTGAAATCATACCGAAGCTTAAGGAAAAAATATTTTTTGTTCATTTTAGAAATGCTGTTGGAAACAAGTTTTGTTTTAGAGAAACTTTTCATGATAATGGTCAATTAGATATGTCCGCTCTTATAAAATGTTATAAAGAAAATGAGATAGATGTTCCAATACGCGTTGACCATGTGCCGTTGATGTCGGGTGAAAAAACCACAGTTGCCGGCTATAGCGCCTTGGGACGATTATATGCAATAGGCTATTTAAAAGGCTTGTTAGAAGGAATTGGTTAAATGGAAACTTTAATTTTTAGTCAAAAAATAGAAAAATATGCGGTATGGCAAATTGATTGTGAGGCCAAATCGGGCGCAGATAAAATAAAAATCGTAAAGCCCGATGAAACTTCTTGTATTTTAGATTTCTTTTATAACATTCCTGTTGAATTTGTTTATGATGTTCATGGCTATGAAACTTTAGATACAAAAGGCACAACGCTTTTTTCGGCAAGATTCTGTCCTGACGCAGTAGGTAAACACCTTTTTTACGTATATAAAAAGGACGAGCTTTTGTATAAAGGTGAATTTTACTGTATAGATTCAAACCATCACGGATATATAAAAGTCAGCGAAAAGGATAAACGCTATTTCAAGTTTACGGACAATACACCGTATATACCGATTGGGATAAATATGGTTTATCCAATGTCTTATTTACGTAGCGACGGAACAGAGTTTGGCATTACCTCTAATAGTGACACCTTAGGTATAAGATGTTATGAAAAATGGATAAAGAAATTTGCAAAATATGGTGGCAACTATTTAAGAATATGGTTAGGACACGAGTATTTTAATATTGATTCGGATGTTGCGGGCGTAATAAAATACGAACAATTTGCTAAAATTGACAAAATTGTAGAATTGGCAAAGAAATATGGAATAAAGCTAAAATTCACAATAGAACAATTTAGACATATAGGGGATAAAACCAATTTATTTACAAAAAAGATAAGATTGACAGACGGTAAAACTTGTTTATCAGCTGAAGAATGGTTGACCGCAGAAGTTTGGCAAAATCATTGGAAACAAAAGGTTAAAGAATATTTGAAGCGCTATTCAAACGAACCTACCGTAGCGGTTTGGGAACTTTGGAACGAAATGCTTTGTTTTGACAGCACACCTGAAAAAATAACAGAATGGACTGCTAATACGGTAAGGTTTATAAAGGAAAACGCACCTAATCAATTGGTCACAACATCTTTTGGCAGTCTTAATTCGTGCAGTGGAGAAAAATGGTATAATGCACATTTTTTAGATGAACTTGATTTTTTGCAAATACACAGATATTTAGATCAGGGCGAAAAAGAAAAATTGCGCCGAACTGAACCTTTTTTAAATACAACACAAGCAATTAAAGATATTTCAACCAACACAAGGCCTGCGATTTTAGCAGAAACCGGTGCTGTAAACAATAACCATAGTGGCCCGTTTAGATATTACCTTTCAGATGATAGGGGCATTATTTTTGCTGATACAGTTTATCCGGCGTTTTTTGCGTGTTCGGCAGGATGCGGACAAATTTGGCATTGGGATGATAGATATGTTTCGGCAAAGGGATTATTTAAAATGTACAAACCTTTTGCTGAACTTGTTAATAATGTTAATCCTGAACTTGAAGAGTTTTGTCATGAAGATTATTCAAACGAAAAAGTATACTGCTGTATTTTAAAAGGTAAGAATATCACTTTAGGATTGATTAGAAATCGTAGTGACTCATGGCAGAATGTATTGAGAGATAATAATGACGCTCAGACTATTGACAGCATAACCATTAATTTTAATAATTACAGTCAATTTGAATGTAAAATTATTAAGATTTGGGAAGATGATACTACCGAGATTGAGGCAACAGAAAATAGTCTGCAGTTTAGCAATTTAAAATATGGTACATTTTTTTATTTGAAAAGGAATTAGAATTATGAATTTTAATGACAGAGAAAAAATTATACAGTTGACACCGCTTTGGAAAGGCGAAAGATTACCTGACGGTAGACCAAAAGTGGAGGATAAGTATTTAGATGCTCTTTATGGTATGACTTTGGAAGAGGTATGGAAACCGATATTTGTTTTAGGTTACGAGCATCAGTTTGTGGGCGGTGGAGAAAACCCACTGCATACTTTACATAATGATGACCGAAAACTTGTAGGTAGAGCGGTAACTTGTACCTATTGTCCTACAAGACCCGATTTGCACGACGTTCAGTTCTCGCGCGGTGCAGAAGACGGTTTACAAGGCAACTATAATCAATGGGTTATTGACCATCTTTATGAACGCGATGTTGTTGTTTGCGATATGTATGACAAAATATATAAGGGAACATTTCTTGGAGGCAATCTCACAACTGCACTTCAAAAACGCACTAAAAACGGTGGCGCTGTTATTTGGGGTGGTATTCGTGATATTGAACAGATGAAAAAGGTTCCTGACGTTCAGGTTTATTACAGAGGTATTGACCCGACTCCTATTCGTGAATTTGTAATGAAAGATTGGAATGATATTACTAATTTTGGCGGTGCGGTTTGTCTTCCCGGTGATATTGTATTCGGTGCCGGCGGCGGTGTTTTATTTATTCCGTCACATCTTGTTGCCGATGTTGTTGAAGGTGCTGCTAAAACTCACGTCAAAGACGATTTCGGATTTGAAATGATTTGTCAAGGCAAGTTCACCACTGCACAAATTGACCGAAATACTTGGAGCGAAGAAATGCTTGATATGTTAGTTGATTGGATAAAAACAGATCCGCGAGGCGAAGAATACCGTGACCTTGATTGGTCAAAGGAATATGACTTGGCTCGGAACGGTGACCCTAATGATACACAAACCGCTTTATGATAAAAATTACAGGAGCCAACAAAATATGAAAAAAATATTATTAATCGGGGATTCAATAAGAGCGGGATATGATTTTGCAGTCCAAGAGGCATTAAAGGACGTTGCAGCGGTTTATTATCCAAATGAAAATTGCAAATTTGCACAATATACTCTCCGCCATTTACACGAGTGGAAAGAAAGTCTTAAATTAGAGGATGTAGATTGTGTACATTGGAACGTAGGATTGTGGGATAGTCTTGAACTTTTTAATGACGGAGTTCTCACTCCAATAGATTTTTATGAATACTTCATTGATGCGATATGTCGAAGAATTAAATTGCTTTTTCCAAATGCAAAAGTGATTTTTGCTACTTCTACACCTGTTATTGAGGATAAATTTCCCGATCCGAATTATATGAAACGTAAAAACATAAATGTTGTAAAATATAATGAGGTTGCGGTAAAACTAGCAAAGAAATACAATTTCGAAATTAATGACCTTTATGCACTCGCCAACGAGTTTCCGATGGATTATCATTCTGATATGACACATTTTTATACCGAAGCAGGTTGTGCGGCTTTAAGTAAAAAGGTAATAAGGGTTATTTCTGAAACACTCAATCTTCCAAAAAATAAAATAAATTATGATATAAATTATTATAAACCGGTATGGAACGTTATAGGATCGTGATGTAATGCAGAAAAGTAGAGAAAAATATATTTATATACTTTCTTGTGCTCAAAACGGCGGTATTTACCGTTACAGCTTCCAAAACGGAGAACTTATTTTTAAGGATAAAACTCCGCTCAACCGCCCTATGTATGCGATAATCAGGGAAAACAAATTATATGTTATCTTAAGAGAAATAGATGAAGCGACACATTTTGGAGGTTTATTGTCTTTTGATATTGATGAAAACAGAAGACTGATAAATCCCACAAAAATTGAAAGTACAAATGGAATTGTACCGTGTTATCTTGAGGTCACTAGCAGTGGGTGCTATGTTGTAAATTATCTTTCGGGTAATGTTGTCAGGACAGGAGAAAGAGTTGTAACACATAACGGCAAAAGCGTTCATTCCACCCGTCAAGAATCGCCGCATACGCATTTTGTATGTGAGTCTCCGGATAAAAAATATATTGTTCTTACTGATTTAGGATTAGATAAAATTTTTATTTATGATAAAAATTTAAATGAAATATATTTTGTTAAAATGCCTAATGGCAGTGGTCCCAGACACCTTTGTTTTTCACAAGACGGCAGATATTTTTATTGTGTTAATGAGCTTTCGAATGATGTGAGTGTTTTGGAATGGAATAATGGGAACCCAATACTTAAAAGTACTTATTCAGCCATACCTGATTTTAAGGGTCAGAGTACAGCAGCGGCAATCAGGATAAAGGATAAATATCTTTATATCTCAAATAGAGGAGCCAATACAATTAGTCGTTTTGAAATTATTGGTGATAAGCTTAAACTTTTGGATAATACTTATTGCGGTGGCGCAGGTCCAAGAGATTTTAATATAATTGATGATTATATTATTTGTGCTAATGAAAATA
>JBGVDY010000134.1:0-1368 GCA_045119585.1 Acutalibacteraceae bacterium
AAAAAGCATTGGTATGGTACAACAGGATGTATATCTATTCTCGGGTACAGTATATGAAAACATCGCTTATGGACGTCCGGGAGCAAGTAGGGAAGAAGTTATAGAAGCAGCTAAAAAAGCCGGTGCACACGAGTTTGTATCAGCTTTAAAGGACGGTTACGACACTTATGTTGGTGAACGTGGTGTTAAACTTTCGGGTGGACAAAAACAAAGAATAAGCATAGCCCGTGTTTTCCTTAAAAATCCGCCTATAATTATTCTTGATGAAGCTACAAGCGCCCTTGATAACGAAAGCGAGTTTGAGGTTGCAAAGTCGCTTAATAAATTATCCATTGGCAGAACTACAATTACTATAGCGCACCGCCTTTCAACTATCAGAAATGCCGATAGAATTATGGTGCTTACCGAAGATGGTATTGTAGAGCAGGGGTCACATGAAGAGCTTTTAAAACTTGGCGGAATTTATAGTAAATTCAACCAAATGGCGAGTGAGCTTCAATAATTCGGAATGCGTAATTATTTATGAGTATTTTGTGAAAGGTGGTTAAATATGGTTGAACTATGGCTTATGTTCATTCTTATGATTTGGTTTATTCGTTTTTTTGCCGCTTATGATAGCCGCTATATGAATGAAAAATATTATTATATAAATAACTCAATACTACGAGTACTTTTAATTGACAAATCTAATTTTTTTGAAAAAACTGACCGCCGAAAAAAAGATATAAATAAGATTTCCATTGTAGGAATAGTCCTTTATATTTATGCTGCAATTTCAGCACTATTAGCATTTTTAAGTTATATCTTTGTTCCCAAAACAAAAGTCGAAACTTGGATTATTGAAACAGAAAATAGCAATATCAGCCTAGACACTTTAAATGAATGTTCTGCGGCGTGTTTTTTGTTCTTGTTTTTTGCACTTTTATTCTTTTGCATTGGAATTCGCATTTTCCAATATACAAAAATATGCGATGGCAAATTTGAAAAAATTTTGTTTTATACTTTTTCGGTTGCAATATGTATAATTTCGGTATTAGTTTTTGTTACGATAATTATAGAAGGTAGATATTAAAAAATATGTTGACAAACTATAAAAATGTGATATAATATCAAAGCAAACTGAATATTTCCTTATCAAGAGTGGTGGAGGGACACGGCCCGTTGAAGCCCGGCAACCTGTTTTTCAAGGTGCTAAATCCGTCGGTTTAACCGAAAGATGAGGTTTTAATTAAACTTTAAACCGCTCTTTCGAGAGCGGTTTTTACTTGTTAAGGAATAAAAAGAAAGGAATTTTAAAAATGGAAAATTATTTATTTACTTCCGAATCTGTTACAGAAGGTCATCCCGACAAGGTGTGTGACAATATTT
>JBGVDY010000135.1:0-1389 GCA_045119585.1 Acutalibacteraceae bacterium
CTTCCCACTATCGTTTATAGCGTTAACGAAAACACCCTTACCAAAGAAGACAACATCATTTCTGCTGCTTCTTGTACAACAAACTGCTTAGCTCCTATGGCTAAGGTTCTTAACGATTATGCTCCTATTCAGAGCGGTATCATGAGCACAATTCACGCTTACACCGGCGACCAAATGATTCTTGACGGTCCTCACAGAAAGGGTGACCTCCGCCGTGCACGCGCAGGTGCTGCTAACATCGTTCCTAACTCTACTGGTGCTGCTAAGGCTATCGGTCTTGTAATTCCTGAACTCAATGGCAAGCTTATCGGTTCTGCTCAACGTGTTCCTGTTCCGACCGGTTCTACTACAATCCTTACTGCAGTTGTTAAGGGTGCAGACGTTACTAAGGAAGGCATCAATGCTGCTATGAAGGCTGCTGCTTCTGAATCTTTCGGCTACAATGAAGACCAAATCGTTTCTTCTGACGTTATCGGTATGCGTTTCGGTTCTTTATTCGATGCTACTCAGACAATGGTATCTAAGGTTGCTGAAGACCTTTATGAAGTACAAGTTGTTTCTTGGTATGACAATGAAAACAGCTACACAAGCCAGATGGTTCGCACCATTAAGTACTTCGCTGAAATCTAATTAAGTTTAGTGATTTTACTCCCTGAAAGTTCAAGCTTTCGGGGAGTATTTTTTTTATTGTTTTTTGATTAAAAATATGGTATAATACTTGTGTATGTACTTTTGGAGGTGGGGAATATGCGAATATTGGTTATTGGTGATGTTTGCGGATCTATAGGATGTCAATACGTTCGCAAGGTTTTACCCACTTTAAAAAAAGAAAAGCATATAGATATGGTTATAATAAATGGTGAAAACTCTGCAGACGGAAACGGTGTTACGCCTGAAAGCGCCAATTATTTGTTTTCGGTTGGTGCGGATGTACTTACAGGTGGTAACCATTCCTTGCGTCGAGATGAAGTATATGAGTACTTAGATAACAACGAATTTTGCCTAAGACCACATAATTTAAATGACTGTCAAATAGGTAAAGGCTACTGCGTTGTAGATTTTGGTAAAACGCGTGTTGCAGTTATAAATTTAAGCGGTAAAATTTACCTTGAACGCTTAGGTGCTAATTGTCCATTTGCAACTGCGGATGAGCTTATTGAAAAGGCCAAAGCTGACGGAATAAAGATAATTTTGGTGGATTTTCACGCCGAAGCTACAAGCGAAAAACGTGCTTTAGGGCTTTATTTAGACGGTAGAGTTTCGGCACTTTTTGGAACACATACCCACGTACAAACTGCCGATTTGCAAATTTTAGAAAACGGAACAGGATATATTACCGATATTGGTATGACAGGACCTATAGATTCGGTTTTAGGGGTTAAAAAAGAG
>JBGVDY010000136.1:0-5749 GCA_045119585.1 Acutalibacteraceae bacterium
CGACTTCGTGACGTTATAAATAAAAACGTTACCGAAGAAGAGATTTTAGAAACCTGTAAAACTGCATTCCAAGGCGGATATACTGCCGTTAAGCTTTACTTTATGATGGGCTTACCTACTGAAACCGATGAAGATTTAAAGGGTATTGCAGAACTTGGACAAAAAATTGTTGATATGTATTATTCAATGCCTAATAAAACTAAGGGTAAGTCGGTTTCGGTTTCTATGAGTGTTGCCGTTTTTGTACCAAAGCCGTTTACTCCGTTCCAGTTTGAGCCCCAAATTACTAAGGAAGAAATGGAACGTAAGCAAAATTATTTAAAATCTTGCATTACTACTCGTAAAATTGACCTTAGTATGCACGATAGCTCTACAAGCTTTTTGGAAGCGGTGTTTGCTAAGGGTGACAGGCGTCTGGGTGCAGTTTTAGAAAGCGCTTATAAAAAGGGATGTAAGTTTGATAGCTGGACTGAGTGTTTCGACTTAGAAAAATGGAACGAAGCGTTTGAAGAGTGTGGCATAGACCCCGATTTCTATTCACTTCGTAAGCGTGATTATACTGAAATCAATCCTTGGGACCACCTTGATTATGCGGTTTCTAAAGAGTTTTTAATTAAAGAAAACGAACTTGCACACAAGGATACAACAACACCTAACTGCCGTGAAAAATGCTCGGCATGCGGTGCAAATTGCTACGGAAAGGGTGTTTGTTTTGAGAGACGTTAGAGTTTTTTATCGCAAAAAGGGTGCAATGAAGTTTGTATCTCACCTTGATATGAACCGTTTTATGACTCGCCTTATAAACAAGGCAAAAATCCCGATTTGGTTTACCGAAGGATTTAATCAGCACGCATATTTCAATTTTGCGGTACCCTTAAGCCTTGGCTTTGAAGGGCAATATGAAATTTTGGATTTAAGGATTGTAGACCCCCAATATTCAAATGAACAGTTAGTGGCTGACCTTAACAAAGCGAGTATACCCGATATTGAGTTTTTGGATGCAAAAGAGCCTTTACTTAAAATGAAGGAAATCGTTTTTGCAGAGTTTAAGCTAATCTTTGATGAATTAAATGCTTCACTCAAAGAGAAGATAACTGCCTTTTTTACAAAAGAGCAAATTATCACCCAAAAGACTACTAAAAAGGGTGGCACAAAGGATATAGATATAGCACCGCTTATTAAAAAGTGGGAGTTGGAAGGTAATGAACTCACACTTATTTTAACTGCGGGTAACGAAAATAACCTTAACCCGAATTTAGTGCTTTCAACGTTTTTTGAAAGCGAAAACTTAGCGCCTATAGATTATTCTGTTATTCGCACAATGATTTATGATAAAAACTTAAATCCATTCAAATAAAAAATGCCGCAGGCAATTAGCCTGCGGCAACTTTTATATTAAATTAATAAGCCTTACCCCAATAGAGCATGTGTTTTGCTTTTTTACCACAGCAAACACAGGTGTCGCTTAACTGTTCTTCACCTTCAAGCGGAATACAGCGTGAAGTTACACCTGCAACTTCTTTTAGCTTGTCTTCACATTCGCGGTCGCCACACCACATAGCGCGTATAAAGCCGGGCTTGTTTTCGGCAATATCGGTCATCTCTTCAAGATTATGCGCATCATAGGTCATACTATTGCGGCGAGCTAATGCTTTGTTGTAAAGACCGTCCTGTACAGCCTTTAAAAGCTCAGGAATTTTGGTTTCTAACTCGTCAAGGCTAACAATAACCTTTTCGCCGTTATCACGTCTTACAGCTACGCAAACGTTATTTTCAATATCCTTAGGACCAAGCTCAATTCTAAGCGGAACGCCCTTCATTTCATATTCGGCAAATTTCCAACCGGGTGATTGTTCACTGTCGTCAATCTTAGCACGGCATACTTTGTTTACGCGCTCGTAAACCTCGTTTGCCTTTTCGAGTACGCCTTCCTTATGAGTTGCAATAGGAACAATTATAGTTTGAATTGGAGCAATCATAGGAGGTAAAACTAAACCGCTGTCGTCACCGTGAGTCATAATAACTGCGCCGATAAGACGAGTAGTAGTGCCCCAAGAGGTTTGGAACGGATACTGCGGTTGATTGTTTTTGTCGGTAAAGGTAATATCAAAAGCTCTTGCAAAGCCGTCACCAAAGAAGTGTGAAGTACCGCTTTGTAAAGCCTTACCGTCGTGCATTAATGCTTCAATGGTGTATGTATCTTCAGCGCCTGCAAAACGTTCCTTAGCGGTTTTAACACCTTTTACAACCGGCATAGCAAGGTATTCTTCAGCAAACTTAGCGTATACGTTAAGCTGTTGTATTGTTTCTTTTTCGGCCTCTTCCTTCGTAGCGTGAAGGGTATGACCTTCCTGCCACAAGAACTCACGTGAGCGCAAGAATGGGCGTGTGGTCTTTTCCCAACGAACAACACTGCACCACTGATTATAAAGCTTTGGTAAATCGCGATAAGAATGAACTATGTTCTTAAAGTGGTCGCAAAACAAAGTTTCAGAAGTGGGGCGAACACAAAGGCGTTCTTCCAACTCTTCTTCGCCGCCGTGGGTAACCCAAGCAACTTCGGGTGCAAAGCCTTCAACGTGGTCCTTTTCCTTTTGTAAAAGGCTTTCAGGAATAAACATAGGCATATATACGTTTTCGTGACCCTTTTCTTTGAAAAGAGCATCCATATTTTTTTGAATGTTTTCCCAAATTGCGTATCCGTACGGGCGTATAATCATACAACCTTTAACTGATGCGTAATCAATAAGCTCTGCTTTTATGCATACGTCTGTATACCATTTTGCAAAGTCTTCATTCATAGAAGTAATAGATTTTACTAATTTTTCCTTAGCCATAGCAACGGTGCTAAAAAGCACCTACCTGCCTTTCTTTTTTATGCTTGTAATAATAACTCTTTATATTATAAATTAATTAACATAATTTTGCAACCTTTTTTATATAATATAAAAAAAGTATTGACAAATTAAGAAAATCAACATATTATTTTATATAGAGCCTGTCGTTTTTCGACAGATTATTTAGGAGGTTATTTATGATAGTAGATAAAATTAAATCAATTTTAGCAGAACAACTTGATGTTGACGTGGAAGAGTTAACTCTTGAAACTGATATTGCTAGAGATTTAAATGCAGATAGTTTAGACGTTGTTGAAATTTTAATGTCACTTGAAGATGAATTTAGTGTAGAAATTCCTGATGAAGAAATTGAAAACATAAAAACTATCGGCGATTTAGCTGAATATATTGAAAACAACCAGTAATAAACCTTAATCCCCTTAGAGCGTTGCTCTAAGGGGATTTTAATATTTTCTATGCAGTAATCATATTTTGTTTAATTTAGCAACGCATATACTTGAAAAAAAGCTGCGAATATAGTAAAATATATTTATATTTTTCAAGGAGAAAGTAAATGAAATTTAAAGAGATTGCGATAAAGGCTTTAAAAAGCTTAAATCCTTTTATTTCCCCTGTTGTTAATTTTTTTACTAAACAAGAAGCACCCACAAAAACTTCGCTTACTAAATTAGATTTGGCTGAGATATTTATTTCTCTTTTACCGTTGTCTATTTTTGGTTCGCTTATTTTCGGGTTCAAAGCGGTGCTTATACTCTTAATATCAGTAATATTATCTGTAGGCCTTGACTTTCTATGGGGAATTATTGTAAAAAAGGAAAAAAGGATTGATTACTCTACCATTATTATTGGTTTTTTGGTGGGGTTAACCCTTAGTAGCCGTCTTGATATTTTGCTAGTTATAGCACTTAATGTTATATTAACTCTTTTAAGAAAGACGTTATTTAAAAATAATGGTATAAGGTTTACCACTTGCTTGTTGCTTTCACGCTTTATATTAGAAGTTGTTTTTTATAAAGCTTTTACAAGCTATGCTGTGCCGTTCATTGGCGGTGTAGGAAGACTGCCGGTAGATTCTTTGTTCATTACTTATTCGTATGTAGAACCTGCTAAATATTTGTTTTTTGGCATACATAGTGGTAATATAGGTGATACATCTATACTTTTAGTGCTTTTGGGCGGAATATTTTTGCTTCTGCGTGGGTTTATAAATCCTATAATACCCGTAAGTTTTATACTTTCATCTTCAGTATTATCGCTTATATTCGGTCAAAATTTAGCAGACTCCCTTTTAGGCGGTGGTATTTTCTTTGCGGCTTTCTTTTTAACAATGGATTACAGCTTTGTCCCATCTTCACGCATAAAGAAAATTTTGTACGGCATAGCTTGCGCCGTTTTAACCTTTGTTATGCGCGCCATTTTAAAAACAGAGAGCGTTTATTTAGCAGTACTTGTTGCTGATATAATTTTTATTTATTTAACGAAAAATAATATTGAAGCATTTATAAATTTTATAAAAAAGCCCAATTTTAAATTGCTTTTAAATAAGCTTAAAACGGCATTTTCGGTATAAATATCTTATTGTGCGGAAAATTATTAGTAAGTTGAATTTAGGAAAGGTGAATTTTTTGAGAAGTAGCGGAATTTTAATGCCAATATTCTCCTTGCCGTCAAAGGGCGGTATAGGTACACTTGGCAAAGAAGCATACCGTTTTGTTGATTTTTTAGAAGAAGCAAAGCAAACCTGGTGGCAAATATTGCCCCTTAACCCCACAAATTACGGCGATTCGCCATATCAGTCGTTTTCATCCTACGCGGGCAATCCGTATTTTATTGACCCCGAACTTTTAATAGTTGGCGGGTTTTTAACTCAGGAAGAGTTTGAAAGCTTTGATTTTGGCGATGAATGCTGCAGTATTGATTACGGAAAGCTTTATGAAAACCGAATAGATTTGCTAAAGCTTGCATTCGCGCGTTTTAATGCGGACGAAAGATATAAAGCGTTTTTAGAAGAAAACAGTTTCTGGTTAGAAGAATATGCGCTTTTTATGGCGCTTAAAAATGCAAATGATGACGGGGCTTGGGAAAATTGGGATGCTCCCCTTAGAAAACGTGACCCAAAAGCTATTGAGAAAGCTAAAACTGAGCACGCAAAAACAATAGAGTTTTATTGCTTTGTGCAGTATATGTTTTCGCTGCAGTGGAAGGCGCTAAAAAAATACGCTAACGAAAAGGGTATAAAAATAATCGGTGACATACCGATTTATGTTGCTTACGATTCGGTTGACGTATGGAGTCAGCCTTCGCAGTTTCAGTTAGATAAAGACCTAAAGCCTACAGCGGTTGCGGGTTGTCCGCCTGATGCTTTTTCGGAAGATGGTCAACTATGGGGTAACCCACTTTATAATTGGTCGCTTATGGCAGAAGAAGACTACGATTGGTGGAAAAAGCGTATTAAATACGTATTGTCACTTTACGACTGTGTTCGTATTGACCATTTTAGAGGCTTTGAATCGTATTATTCGATACCATACGGTGCTAAAGACGCGAAAAAAGGGAAATGGCTTAAGGGGCCAAATATCGCGCTATTTAAAGCACTTGAGGCCGAGCTTGGCAAAAACTTGCCCATTATAGCCGAAGATTTGGGCTTTTTAACACCTGCAGTTTTAAAAATGCTTAAAAAATCGGGCTATCCCGGTATGAAGGTTTTACAGTTTGCTTTTGGAGAGGATGCCGATAGCGACTATTTGCCTCACAACTTCGCTAAAAACTGTGTTGTTTATACAGGTACTCACGATAACGATACCATTATCGGCTGGGCGCAAAATAGTGAAAGGGAAGAGGTTGAATTTGCCGAAAGGTACTTAGACAGCAAATCAACCGAGGGCTTTAAC
>JBGVDY010000137.1:0-4034 GCA_045119585.1 Acutalibacteraceae bacterium
GCTTTCAAGTATACTTGGTTGGGCTAATTACGGCATTATTGCAATTAAATTTTTAATGGGGCAAAAAGGTGAAAGACTATTTATTTTAGTATATCCGCTATTTTGTATTGTTGGTGCTTTGCTAAACGTTAAACTTGCTTTTGGCATAGCTGAATTCTTTAATGGGATAATGCTTATTATAAACACATTTGCGATTATTTATTTGTCGAAAAATGCGATAGGAATTTTAAAGGAGCAAAACAATGATAAAACGAATAGAAAAATTACAAAATCAATTAGAAAAAACACAAGCGGCACTAATTTTAGGTAACTCTAACCGCTTTTATTTAACGGGGTTTAAGTCATCTGCAGGATTATTGCTTATCACAAAGGAAAAATCGGTTTTTTTAATAGATTTTCGTTATTATGAAAAAGCAAAATCGGTTGTAAAAACAGCCGAAATTATATTATCAGAAAAGCTTTATACTCAAGTTTTGGAAATACTTAAAAAAGAAAACGTGACCGAAGTTTTTGTTGATACCGCCGATGTAAATATTGATACCTTTACATCCCTTAAAGCTGCGCTTAGCGGAATTACAGTTTTAGAAGAAAATAAAATAAGTAATGCCATTGCAGAACTCAGGGCTATAAAAACAAAGGAAGAAATCGATAATATAAAATCCGCACAAGCTATTACCGACAAGGCTTTTTCTTATATCCTAGAACGCATAAAAATAGGCAAAACCGAAAAAGAAATTGCGCTTGATTTAGAGTTTTTTGCGCGCAAAAACGGTAGCGAGGGCGTAGCGTTTGATTTTATTGTGGTATCGGGTGAAAACTCCTCCCTACCGCACGGCGTACCAAGCGACAGACAGCTTAAGGAAGGCGACTTTATTACAATGGATTTTGGCGCAAAATGTAGCGGCTACTGTTCAGATATGACGCGCACAATTGCAATTTCCTACGTTACCGATGAACAACAAAAGGTTTACGATACGGTTTTAGCAGCACAAAAACTAGCTTTTGAAAAAATAAAAGCAGGGGCTGTTTGTAAAGATGTAGACGCCGCAGCGCGTGATTATATATACAAAGATTATAAAGGCTCGTTCGGTCACGGACTCGGTCATTCTTTAGGTATTGATGTTCACGATGGTCCCGCTTTCAACACCCGTGATAATACCATTTTAAAAAGCGGTATGGTATTCACTGTAGAACCCGGCATTTATTTAGAAAATAAATTTGGTGTTAGAATTGAAGATATGGTACTTGTAACTGATGACGGTTATGAAAATTTAACCAAAAGCGAAAAAGAATTAATTATTTTATAATTTCATATTATTTGATACAAAAAACCTCTAAGACAACGTTCTGTTATCTTAGAGGTTTTTTAACGTTAATAAGCTTAGGAGTTCTTTTTAGCCGAACTCTTAAATTTATACACCTTTGCAGGAAAGAAAAAGAAATTTAAAATCTTTACTTTTTTTGCAATCACTGCCACCAATACCGAGAATGCTAATCCACACACGGTTCCTAAAATAATATGAATCCACCACTGGGTTATATTTATACGAATAAGGATTATTCTAATTCCGGCGGTAAATATTGTGTGTAGCAAATAAATCTGGAAAGAATACTTGTTTATAAAATCAAGAATATAAGCTATAATTTTAGAATTTTGTAGTATAGAAATAAACATAATGCTGGAATATATACCAAACAGTATCATAATTTCCTTTATAACAGGAGCTTCTATTTTATTCAGTAAAACAAGCACGACACCCGTCACAATATGCATTAGCACAACTAACCATTTAGCCCAGTTGGGAAGTTTAGTAAGGCTTTTGAAATCAACAAAAGTACCTATTCCAAATGCAATTGATGAATAAAACACCACGTCCAAACTTCCAAGCGGAACACCAAAAGCAGGTGCTAAATATCCTATTAAAACAACTATAATTGTAATTTGCCAATTTTTCAATAAACCTGAAAGAACTGTCCATATAGAGAACAAGAAAAACAGCGCATACAAAAACCAATATTGAGCAACAGGACTTTTCCATATATAAAGAATATCTGAAATTGCAAATCCGGTATTTGCCTGACCTACCAAACAGTTTATCAATATATAAACAACCGAAAAAGCTATATATGGAATACCTAGAGTATATAGCTTATAGAGGATAAATCCCCCTTTGGTTTTCTTGCTTTTCCACTCCCCGGTAACTTTATACACAACGCCACTTAAAAACAAAAATAATGCAACATGAAAGGACCAAATAAACTTTTCCATTCCTTCAAAAAATTTAGGAATATCTACGCCCCCAAGCCTTATTCCCATAATAACGTGACCGAATAAAACCAAAAAACAAGCATATCCTTTCAGCCTGTCAACAAGCACGTTTCTTTCCATATTGCACCACCTTATAAATTATTTTTCCTTGCTCTTACAGGATGCAGAAACTATATATTTGGGTCTCCCTTTAATTTCGTCATAAATACGAGCAACATAATATCCGATAATGCCAAGACTTATCATAATAATACTTCCTATAAATATTAAGATAATTATAACAGTTGTCATACCTTCAAGGGCAATACCGCGAATTTTATCAATAAGGGCCCAAACGCTGAAAATAGCAGTGATTATGAGCATCATAACGCCAAGCACGGTTACAATCTGCATTGGCGCGGTTGAATAAGCAGAAATATTTGAAATAGCGTATTTTAAAAGACCAAAGGTATTCCATTTTGAAGTGCCTTCAATTCTTTCGTTTACGTCAAATTCAACGGTTGCTTTTTTATAACCAACCCAGAAAGAAATCGCCCTGAAAAAGCCTTTTTTCTCAGGAATGCTGTTTAATATGTCTACAACCTTGCGGTCAAGTAGTTTGAAATCAGATGCATTTGACATATCAAAGCCGACAAGTGCGCTGATAATTGAATAAAAGCTCTTTGCGGCAAAACCGTGAAAAACGTTTTCTTTACCGCGTGTGCTTTTTATTCCCTCAACAATTTCGTATCCTTCTTGCCATAGTTTATACATTTCAACAATTTTTTCGGGTGGATGCTGTAAATCACAATCAATAACAACCACGCAGTCGCCTGTAGCAGTAGCAAGACCTGCAGAGATTGCCGCTTCTTTGCCGAAATTTCTCGAAAAATGAAGACCACATATATTTTTTTCTTTATCGGCCAATTCATTTATTTTTTTATATGTAGCATCTTTAGAGCCATCATCAATAAAGATAATTTCGTTGTCAATTTGTTCTTTTGCTAAAATCTCTGAAATTGTATAATATGCTCTTTCTATAGATAATTCTTCATTATATGCAGGTATTATTACCGAAAGCATTTTAGATTCTCCTTAGTTTTTATCAAGCAGTTTTTCAAGCATTGCAACCGACATGGGTCTATAATAATAAAATCCTTGAAGTAGGTCGCAACCGGCTTTTATTACCGCTTCTTCTTGCTCTTTGGTTTCTATACCTTCGCACAAGGTCTTAAAGCCAATATCCTTAGAGGTTTGAATAATATTTTTAAGTATAATAAATCCTGTATCCGTAACTGCATTTTGGGTTATTGATTTATCAATTTTTACAATAGAAATATCAAGATTTTGCAAATCGCCAAAGGTGGTATATCCACTACCGAAATCATCAAGCAAAATAGATACGCCTTTTTCTTTAAGCATTGACAAATTATCAATCATTTGCTTTTTCTTATCACCTGTAAGATTTTTATCTTCTAATATTTCAACCGCCAAGCATGAGAATTTTAAATCGTATTTTTCTGCAATACTGATAATTTTCTCAGCAAATGCCGGCTCGCTTAAGGTTGAACGTGAGAAGTTAATGGTATACCTATAGCCCTCACGTTGTTTTTTATCATTAGAAATCCATTTGCAATTTTTTTCAAAAATATAATAATCAAATTTTTCGTTAATTCCTAAAGAATCAACCGCCGCCAAAAAACTTCTTGGCGGCAAAATACCGTCGGTTTGAGAATTTAAACGTGACAAAACTTCAGCACCTATAATCTCTCTGGTATTTGCATCC
>JBGVDY010000138.1:0-6727 GCA_045119585.1 Acutalibacteraceae bacterium
CGTGGCTGAAAACGGCATCATAACCGCAACAACGGTTGGGTCGACCGACTTCATGGCCCAAGTACGAATAAGCCATCCCAGCGTTAAAGAAACCAAAACAAAACCCAGATTCATTAAAATCGGTTTCGCTTCAAAAGTGAAATTTATGGGTTCTACATTTATTGCATTAAGTGCTATTGCCGAAACAAAGCTTAAAACTGATTCAACAAATAGCTGAATTGCAAGATATAACGGTACGAAAAATCGCTTTGCGTGAACACCTGTCACCGCAATATTTATACCATAAAACACACCCGCCAAAGCGCAAAGAATGTCACCCATCCAAAAGATTTGTGCCCCGCCCGAAAGCATACCTGTAAGTATAAAACACGAAATCAGGCACAGTGCTGCGGCAGTAATTGTAAGCACGGATGGCTTTTTCTTTATCATAAAAAACAGAAGTATAGGCACCACCACAACCGAAAGATTTTCCAAAAAAGCATAGTGAGAAGGCGTAGTATATAAAAGACCTATTTTTTGTAAAATATCGGCAAGTCCCATACAAAAGCCAGTGGGAATGGCGATTTTGAGGTAATCCTTATTAAGCAGTTTTATGTTTCCGCCTGATATTAAGAGCATTGAAGCGGCACAAAAGAAAGTGCCGAATGCAATGCGTATAGTAGGAGAAAAGAATTTATAAAGATAAACTGTTATAAGGGGCGACAGTCCCCAAATAAATATTACAAATACAAGTCCCGCATAAGCAGCGGCTTTTTGATTTGAACTTTTTTGTTCCATTTTTACCACCCTTAAAAGTGTTTCATATCACGGTTTCCATTTTAGCATAATTATTTTAAAATTCAACCATAAATAAATATTTATAAAATATTTAAAAAAGTACTTCTATTTTAGTTTGATATTTGGTATAATAAATTTAACTATGTATAAGAGGTATATTTTATGTTTGTAAATATAGACGGCTTAAATATAGAATATTGTGAGCAAGGCTCGGGCACACCTGTACTTTTACTTCACGGTTGGGGCGCTTCGTTTGATACCTACCGCGGCGTTATAAATACCCTTAAAGACCGTTGTCGTGTGGTTGCGGTTAATTTCCCCGGTTGTGGTAATTCGGATACTATGGAATCCCCTTGGAAACTGGAAGACTACTGTGCCTTTGTGCTTAAATTTATGAAAGCCGTAAATCTTCAAGATCCAATTTTATTTGGCCATTCACACGGCGGAAGAGTTACTATGAAATTAGTGGCCGACGGTCTTGTTAATCCTAAAAAAATAGTTTTATTAGATGCCGCAGGGCTTATTCCTAAAAAAACTCTTAAACAAAAATGGCGCGCAAAAAGCTTTAAAGCCATTAAAACAGTTTTAACCTTGCCATTAATAAAATCATTTTCGGGCGGTCTTTTAGAAAAGGCGCGTAACCATTATGGCTCGGCAGATTATAATGCCGCTCCCTTGGTGCTTAGACAAACCTTAGTGTCACTTGTTAATACGGATATTAGGGATATATTGCATAAAATCTCTTGCCCCACTTTACTTATTTGGGGTGAAAACGATACCGCAACTCCCCTTTCCGACGCTAAAATTATTGAAAGCCTTATCCCCGACTGCGGACTTTGTGTACTTAAAGACTGTGGACACTTTGCTTTTTGTGAAAAGCCATTTGAAGCAAATGCCATAATAAATAGCTTTATAAAATAAACGAAGGTGTTTTAATGAATAGTTACTTAATTCTAATACTTTGCCTTTCCGCTATAAGCGGTCTTTTGGCTGTTACAAGGCATTTTCAAATGCTACAATTAAATTCTTATTATCCGTCACGCTATTTTAAATGGTTAAAATCAAGCTTTAATAACGGATTTTTGCTTTGTGCAATTCTTTATTTAATCGTTTCACTAACCTACTTTTTAAAATTATACATAATAGGATGTGTAATTTCTTTATTTATAGTTTTTTATAACGTTAAAACTTCGCGTGAACTTCAAAAGCGTTCAATTAAAAAGCTTGTTTTTACAAGTCGAGTAAAACGCCTTTATCTTACAGGTATTTTGCTTTTCGCGGTGCTTATAGTGTTAGCAGTTTTAACTAAAACAGGATTTTTAAATCGCGTTTTCATAAGTGCAATTTTACTTTTAAGTTATATTACTCCAATTTTAACTTTAGCGCTTTGGGGTATTATGGTACCTGTTGAAAAGCGCATTGCAAAATATTACGTAGACGATGCTAAAAAAATACTTGCTTCTATGCCAAATCTAAAGGTCATTGGTATTACAGGCAGTTACGGAAAAACCACTACCAAGTTTATTTTAACCCGACTTTTAAGTGAAAAATTTAACGTTGTTTGCACACCGCAAAGCTTTAATACACCTATGGGAATTGTAAGAACAGTTCGTACAATGCTAAAGCCACAAACCGAAATCTTTGTTTGCGAAATGGGCGCTAAAAACATAGGCGATATTAAAGAAGATTGCGACATAGCAAACCCTCATTACGGCATTATTACCTCAGTAGGTCCTCAACATCTTGAAACCTTTAAAACCGTTGATAACGTATTTGCCACTAAATTTGAATTGGCAGATGCTGTAAAACAAAATGGCGGCATAACCTTTGTGAACGGTGACAGTAAAGAGATTATAAACCGCATTGGCGATGAATTTAAGGTTTACGGTACTGATAAAAGTTTTGATTTTTATGGTGAAGACCTTTCTTACGGCAGAAACGGCTCACAGTTTACCGTAACACTTGACGGTAAAAAGGTACCGTTCACAACAAAGCTTTTAGGACTTCACAGTATTATTGATATCATCGGTGCAATATCCTTAGCCTACACTTTGGGCGTGCCCGTTGCAGATTTACAGTACGCGGTAGCTTCTCTTAAAGCCACCGAACACCGTTTGGAAATGAAACCCTTTACAAACGGGTCACTACTCATAGACGATGCTTACAACTCCAATCCTGAAGGTTGCTTAGAAGCCGTAAAAGTTTTAGGCTCGTTTTCAGGTATGAAAAAGGTTATAATAACCCCCGGTCTTGTAGAACTTGGCGAAAGTGAGTACGAATGTAACTACGCTTTAGGTAAAGAGGCAGCAAAAAATTGCGATATTATAATACTTGTAGGCATTAACCGTTCTGAACCTATGCAGGATGCTATAATGGACACCGATTTTGACAAGAAAAACTTATTCGTTGCAGCAAGTTTCAAAGAAGCGATGAACATTTATTCCCGTTTTGCTGATAGCAATACCGTAGTTTTATTTGAAAACGATTTACCCGACAATTACCTTTACTAAGGAGAGAAAATAATGAAAATTAATGTTGCTGTATTTTATGGTTGCCGTTCAGTTGAACACGAGGTTTCTATAATCTCCGCCGTTCAGGCTATGCGCGCAATTGACCGCAAAAAATATGACGTTACACCGGTTTACGTTGATAAACAAGGTGAAATGTACACTGGTGACAGCCTATTCGAAATTGAAAACTACCGCAATTTACCCTCCCTTTTAAAACAGTGCCGTAAGGTTTATTTTGCAAGAGAAAACGGCAAGGTTTTAATGAAGAATGCTAATAATAAGCTTTTTACGAAAAAAAATGATGTTCAAATTGACGTTGCATTCCCAATAGTTCACGGCACAAACTGCGAAGATGGTACCATAGAAGGCTTATTTGAATTTTTAAATCTACCATACGTTGGCTGTGACATTATTTCATCAGCTGTTGGTATGGATAAAGCAGTTTTCAAGGACGTACTCAAAAACGCGGGTCTTCCTGTGCTTGACTGCGTTTGCTTTAGAGCAAAGGAATATATTACAAATAAGGAAGTTGTTACCGAAAACATAAAAAACAAAATCGGTTTTCCGCTTATTGTAAAACCTGTAAACTTAGGCTCCAGCGTTGGTATTACTAAGGTTGGTACTGAAGCCGAACTTGATACGGCAATTATGCTTGCGCTTTCCTTCTCTGATAGAGTTTTGGTTGAACACGCTATTGAAAATCTTCGCGAAATTAACTGCTCTGTTGTGGGTGACTGTGACGAATGCCAGGCAAGCGTTTGTGAAGAGCCTATAGGCAGTGATGAAATCTTATCTTATGAAGATAAATATTTGGGCGGTTCCAAGAATTCAGGCGGTAGTAAGGGTATGGCATCCTTAGGCAGAAAAATCCCTGCCGAGCTTGATGATGCTACCGAAAAAGAAATACGCGAGCTTGCTTGCAAAATATTTAAAGCTATAGGTGCTAACGGTGTTGTAAGAATTGACTTTATGATTGATACTAAAACCAAAACCGTTTACGCTAACGAAATCAATACTATACCGGGTTCTCTTGCTTTCTATTTATGGGAGGCTACAGGGGTTAGCTACACCGCTTTAATAGACAGACTTATCGACCTTGCCTTTAAGCGTTCGCGTACACGCGATAATATTACCTATACCATTGATACCAACATTTTAGCAGGTGTTTCTTTTGGTACAAAGGGTGCTAAAGGAGCAAAACTTTAATGACCGAACTTTTAGTAAGGCTTTTTGTTAAGGATTATAAAAATACTAAGGATAACCGCGTGCGCGAGTGCTACGGTAATTTAGGCAGTATTGTAGGCATTTTATGTAATTTGTTGCTTTGCATCTTTAAAATTACCGTAGGTTCCGTTACAGGAAGTATTTCTATTACAGCCGACGGTTTAAACAACCTTTCAGATATGGGGTCTTCGGTTGTTACTATGTTAGGCTTTAAGCTTTCGAATAAGCCTGCCGACAGCGACCACCCATTCGGTCACGGCAGAATGGAATATATGTCCGCCTTTATTGTGGCAATTCTCATTATGCTTGTGGGATTTGAACTTTTTAAGTCTTCTCTATCGGCTTTTATAAATAACACGTCCGCACCAAAATACTCGCTAATATCAATAATAATTTTAGCGGTATCTATTCTTATAAAATTTTGGATGTTCTTTTTTAACCGCAAATTAGGCAAGAAAATTGACTCTGATTCGCTTATTGCCACCGCACAGGATTCTTTGAACGATTCTATCGCTACAGTTGCAATTTTAATTTCGGCAGGCATTTCATATTTCGTTACTCTACCCTTTAATCTCGACGCGGTTATGGGTATTGGCGTAGCAGTATTCATCCTAATTTCGGGCATAAATTCCGCTAAAGATACTATAAACCGTATTTTAGGTACACCACCTGAAAAAGAACTTATAGATAACATTAAAAATACAATAATGTCATACGAGCCGTTTGTAGGTATACACGACCTTATTGTACATAACTACGGCCCCGGCAGGCAGTTTGCATCTGTACACGTTGAAGTTCCGCAAAATGTGGATATTGTTAAATGTCACGAGCAAATAGATCTTTGTGAAAAGGTTATTAACGAAAAACTTGACGTTCAACTTGTAATACATATGGACCCTATAGACGTTAATAACGAAATTGTAAATCATGCAAAAACAGAAATAAGCCGTGCAATCAAGATACTTGATGAAAATCTTACATTACACGATTTTCGTATGACTCCCGAATGTGATACACGCACAAATCTTATTTTCGATGTAGTTATCCCGTCAAGCTGTAAAATCAGCGAAAAGGATTTAAACGTAAAAATATGCGAAATCGCAAAGCTTATAAACCCAACCTACTGTTGTGTTATAACGTTTGACCATGATTTTATAGGTGCTTAAATATTAAAAGGATATGTAAACTTAAGTAAGTTTACATATCCTTTTTATTTTAATTTAAAATCAATTACCAATAACCAAACCGCAAAGATACAGTGTTAATACAATTAAGCCTGTAATTACTGTATAGATAACCGCAGATATCCACTTTTTTTGTTTTGCTATCCATTCACAAAGAACAATAGGCAAAATAAGGGCTATTATTGATACAACACAGGTTAGTGCTAAATTTCCGCCTGTATAATATGCGGTTTTCGACATTTTTTCAAAAGAGAACCCATCAATACCGATTACCGAAAGTTTAATAAGCGCACCCGAAACAATCGAAAACAGTACAAATATAAGCTGATGGTAATACATTACGTAGCGGGTGCCACGTCCCACGGTTACAAGCGTTTTACTATCTTTTAGATATGGTGCTAATGAATATGCTATACCTAAAAAGAAAACGGTTGCAATTATTGGGGTAACCACCGCTACCCAAAAGCCGTCAGGCACTGTTATAGAATTAAGTTTCATATCTCGCGTATTTATAACAATGCTGTATTTAGTCAGACCAAATATAGTAGCCATAACAGCAAAAACAACAATTGAAGTTTTATAGTTTAAAAAGCGTTTTAAGTGTTTTTCACCGAAACTACGGTAGCAAACCCCAAGCCAAAAGAAAAACATTAAATAACCTAGCCGCAATGCCGCGTTATAATATTCTCCGCGTGTACCTTCGTGGTCGTAAAAAGGCTTATAACAGCAATATAAAGAAGTTACAAAAGTAATTGCAAGGAATATAAGCTCGGCTTTTTTGTGGGTAATGCGGTCCATAAAGCACGCTATAATCTCTATTACCACAAGCGCGAATACAAACCAAAGCGATACATTTATGTAAAACTGATAACCTGTTGTAAACGGTGTTATAAAAAGCGATTTAAGTGTTATATCCTGCCCGTAGCTTGCAAGAGAGAAATGCTTTATGCACATTGAAAAAATACCACAAGCAAAATTAACAATAAATGCGGGTAAAAGATGGGTTTTTACCTTTTTTAAAATGTATTTATC